>JBGUVZ010000318.1:0-3608 GCA_045220685.1 Oscillospiraceae bacterium
GTTTGCCTGGCCTAAGAACATTCTCGCATAGGATGAAAGACTTTCAACGTATCTTCTCTGGCCGTCGGCATATATGGTATCGAAGGCAAGTGAAGATTTTCCCGAACCTGAAAGGCCGGTCATTACGATGAGTTTGTTTCTTTCAAGTTCTATGTCGATGTTTTTGAGATTGTGTTCCCTTGCACCCTTTATGATTATCTTGTTATTCATTATTTTTCACCTTTAAGTTCCGCGATCTTGTCGCGGAGATATGCTGCGTGTTCGAATTCAAGAAGCTTTGCGGCTTCCTTCATCTGTGCAGTAAGCAGTTTTATCTGAGCATCCCTTTCTGCAGCAGAAAGCTTCTCGCCGTCATCCTTCGAGGTGAGCTTTTTCTTCGATGTTATTTCAATTACGTCACGGACATCCTTGATGATGGTCTTAGGGACTATTCCGTGTTCCGCGTTGTAATCCATCTGCAGCTTGCGTCTTCGCTCTGTTTCCACGATGGCATATTCCATCGATTTTGTAACGGAGTCTGCGTACATGATGACCTTGCCTTCAGCATTACGTGCGGCACGGCCTATGGTCTGGATGAGTGATGTCTCACTTCTTAGGAATCCTTCCTTGTCGGCATCGAGTATGGCAACAAGTGAAACTTCCGGTATGTCGAGACCTTCACGGAGCAGGTTGATACCTACAAGTACGTCGAACTCGCCCTTTCTCAGGTCACGGATGATCTCCATTCGTTCAACCGTATCGATATCGTGGTGAAGGTAACGCACCTTAATTCCTGCTTTTTCAAGGAATGCGGTCAGGTCTTCTGCCATCTTCTTTGTGAGTGTGGTTATAAGCACACGCTCGTTCTTTTCCGTTCTTATGTTTATCTCCGAGATGATATCATCTATCTGTCCGTCGATAGGTTTTACGATTATCTCCGGATCGACAAGTCCTGTCGGACGAATGACCTGTTCGACTATCTGAGTGGACTGTTCTTTTTCCAGAGGACCCGGTGTGGCGCTGACGAATATCGCCTGATTGATACGCTCCTCAAATTCGTTGAAGTAGAGCGGACGGTTGTCAAGCGCGCTCGGCAGACGGAAACCGTAGTTTACGAGTGTTTCCTTTCTCGCTCTGTCACCGGCACTCATGCCGCGCACCTGCGGAAGTGTAACGTGACTTTCGTCCACGAAAAGCAGGTAGTCATCAGGGAAGTAGTCAAGCAGTGTGAACGGTGTGCTTCCCGGTTCACGACCTGAAAGGACTCTTGAATAGTTTTCGATACCGCTGCAGAATCCCACTTCCTTAAGCATTTCCATGTCGTAGTGTGTACGTTCTGCAATTCGCTGTGCTTCGATGAGCTTGTGATTTTCAGTGAAATATTCTATTCTTTCCGCAAGCTCTTTATCCAGTTCCTTTACTGCAGCATCTATCTTTTCCGGTGATACAACATGGTGGGAAGCAGGGAAGAATGCGGTGTGTGAAAGCTGTGAGATGATGTTTCCGGTAACCGGATTTATCTCGCTTATGCGGTCGATTTCATCACCGAAGAATTCTATTCTTACAGCCTTGTCCGAACGGTCTGACGGGAATACTTCCACTACGTCGCCGCGTACTCTGAAACGGTTACGCTGAAAATCGATGTCGTTTCTTTCGTAGTGTATGCTTACAAGTTCTTCAAGCAGCTTGTCTCTCGATTTTTCCATGCCCTCGCGGACTGAAACAGTTCTTGCACGGTATTCGTTCGGGTCACCGAGTGTGTATATGCACGAAACACTTGAAACGATTATTACATCTCGTCTTTCAGAAAGAGCGGTCGTGGCAGAGTGACGAAGTTTATCTATCTCCTCGTTTATCGCCGAGTCCTTCTCGATAAAGGTATCCGTTCCCGGAATATATGCTTCCGGCTGGTAGTAGTCGTAGTAGGAAACGAAGTACTCAACTGCATTTTCCGGGAAGAATTCCTTGAACTCCGAACAAAGCTGTGCTGCCAGTGTCTTGTTGTGAGCAAGCACAAGAGTAGGGCGGTTAAGGTTGGCTATGACGTTTGCCATGGTGTAGGTTTTTCCTGAGCCGGTAACACCAAGCAGAGTCTGAATATGATCGCCGCGCTTAACGCCCTCGGTAAGCTGTTCTATTGCTTTTGGCTGGTCACCTGATGGTTTATATGGAGAAACGAGTTTGAATTTGTCCATTGTCCGTCCTTTCTCTGAAAAAACCGCAGAGTGTTCTTCTCTGCGGTTTTAAGTTTTGTTTATTCCGGATTACGGAGAACGTTGCGGATCTTGTAGCGCTTGTTCTCGTAAAGCAGTTTGTCAGCTTCGTTCATAAGATTGTGCAGGCTTGTTTCGTAGCTGCAGGTGAATTCGTAAATACCTGAGCTTATGCGTATCATATACGGCTTGCCGCTGATCTCATTAACGTGGTCACAGGCCTCGCGTATCCTGTTTCTGAGCATTATGCTGAAGTCAGGATCGTCAGTAAGAACGAATGCTGCGAATTCATCACCGCCGAATCGCGCAACAATGTCGCTTGTGCGTATGCACTTTGTAAGTATCTCGGCAGTTTTCTGTATTGCGTAGTCACCTTCGTCGTGACCGAAAATATCGTTGATCTGTTTGAGATTGTCCATGTCTGCAAATATGACTGCGCCACGGCGTCCGGTATGTTCGAGTATGCAGCTTCTCGCTCTTTCCATGAATCCTCGTCTGTTGAGTATTCCGGTGAGCTCGTCAGATCTTGATATCTGATTGAGATGCTCGTTTTTGCTGGTAGCCTTTGAAAGACTCTCTCTGAGATTTGACTGAACTTCTTTCTGGACCTCAAGCATATTCCTGAGCTTAAGTGCGTAGGAGATCTGTGAGGTGATGAAGGAATTATAGAAGTTGTAGTCGTCTGTATCTATGTCGTAGAGAAGTATGCCGTAATTTTCTTCGCTGCAGAATACAGGAGATGCGATCAGTGTAAATCTGCAGTCAGGCATATATTCATTTCTGAACAGGAAGGCTGCACGTATCTTTTTTCCGCGTACAAATGATTTTAACATTCCGCTTGTCTGATATGAGTAAAGCATTTCATGTGCAGGCTGTTCCCAGTCGTTTCTCGATTTCGAGATGACTGTCTTCTCGTGCAGATAGAGATAGCTAGAACGTATTCCCATCGCCTTCAGTCCCTGCATGATATTTGCCGGAATGCTGTTGTTGCTCTGGAAACATTCAATGGTGTTGCCGATTATTGAGTTGGCACAGCGTACGTTATCCTTTATCTCGTTTGCTATAAGCGGACTGTTCTTATGTTCGTAGGAAATGATCATCTTGAAGAAATCCATGAACAGTTTGTATATGCCGGTTCTTGTCTCTTCATCACGTGCAAGGGAAACTGCCTTGTCACAGATCAGTGAAAGAACGGAGTTCAGATTGTCCGGCTTTACGAAATCAAGAATGTGGTAACTGAGAAGAACTTCGAATTTAAAGGTCGCCATCTTGTAGTCCGGCGGCTCGGAAGCATCCCGTATATCGGTTAAAAACTTTGCAGCAAATTGGAGAAAACTCTTTATTATTCTCTGGTTTGACTGGTAGTTTATGCTGTCATAATATGCAATTATGATATCGTTTATTTTCTGTATGAAT
>JBGUVZ010000319.1:0-12494 GCA_045220685.1 Oscillospiraceae bacterium
AGGAATGATCGGTTCAATCGTTTCTTCCTGAAGATCTTCCGCAGCGATTTCAGCTCCTTCTGAACCGTTCTCATCTTCAGATTCTTCAGTGCCGTTATGTTCGTCAGATATTTCTTCTGATTCATTATCCGCATCGTCAGGTTCATCTGCAGATGTCCCTGCGTCGCTTTTGTCTGAAACTGAAAACAGATCTTTTTTTGCCAGTTCTTCAGCTTCCTTTTCGAATTCCTTCAGGAAATCCGGAATATCTTCTTCGACATTGCCGGCTTCTTCTGCCGCACCGGTTATGTCTTCGCTTTCTGAAAGGGTCATATCTTCTGAATCGGGTTCAGTTTCATAATTATCCGCACCAAATTCAAATTCAGCTTCTGTGCCGGTGTGGAGAATTTCTTCAGTTTCATTTTCCGTCTCGGCTTCTGCATCCTCAAAAACGAGCTTTTTCAGAAGCTCTCCAAACGGATTTGGCTTTTTCGAGTCCATTTTAACTCCTTATTTGTTTCTTTGTCTTACCGCTTCGTACATGAAGATTCCGGCTGCAACTGAAGCGTTAAGAGAATTTACGTGTCCGTACATCGGAAGACTGAGAAGGAAGTCGCACTTTTCCTTTATGAGTTTGCCCATGCCGAATCCTTCAGAACCGATAACAAAGGCGATACCTCCGTTTAAGTCAACTGTGGTGTAGTCGGCACCTTCAGCATCTGTTCCGTAGATCCAGATGTTCTTTTCCTTGAGTTCATCAATCACGGAAGCGAGATTTGAAACTCTTGCAACAGGGATCCAGCTTGCCGCACCTGCTGAAGTTTTGTGTACGGTCTGGTTAAGCGATGCGCTTCTTCTTTTAGGAATAATGATTCCGTCTGCGCCTGCTGCTTCTGCAGTACGGATTATCGCACCGAGGTTGTGAGGATCTTCTATTTCATCACAGATGATGATGAAAGGAGCGTGGCCTTTTTCTTCAGCTCTTTCCAGAATGTCCTCTACAGTTGAGTATTCAGCGCATGCACAGACAGCGACTACACCCTGATGTGTTGCTGTACCGCACATCTGACGGAGTTTCTGGTCGTTGACGTTCTTGACAACGACTCCGTTGTTCTTTGCCATGGAAGTGATCTTGCTGAAGATCGTACCTGAACCGGCAATATAGATGGTGTCGATCGGCTGGTCAGCCTTCAGGGCTTCCATAACGGGATTTTTTCCGAGTATGAGGTTCTGCTCAGGTTCCCGGCTGTTGTTTTTATCGTTCATAGTAATGATCATTCCTGTTTGATAGGGTGGTTTTAAGAGACCGTTTTCCGCGGTTTCTCGTAACATACATTATTAATTATATCATTTATCTTAATAAAAGACAATAGCCATTTCGGGCTTTTTAGCATTGCGAATGGCATAATAATCCGTTATTGCCTGCAAAAAGTGAACATTTTAATATCAAATGTGCACAATTTTCTGAAAATTGCTTGTTTTACATGGTGTTTTGTATTATAATTTTATATATAGTGACTATGAGACACGGGGAGGGGTTTTAATGAAAGATTTTTCGCTGCCTGATTCATACAGAAATGCATGGTGTGAGGTAAAAACGGCGGATAATGAACTTATTGCAGTAGGCAAGATAAAAGTTATAATGCCGAAATATATGATAATAAACGACGGCAGCTATAAAATGCCCGAAGTTGAACTGGGAACGCTTGTAAAAATAAACGTATTCAAGCCTGGTACCGAGATAATGGTATGCATCGGCAATGTCTATATTTCTGAAAGTACAGAGCTGAGCATAGTGAATGTGATCAGTCTTGTGAACAGTGAAAAAAGAAGCTTTTTCAGGGTGGCTACCAGCATAAAGACAACAGCAGCATACCGTCCGTCACCAAAGGATGTTTATCCGACGGAAACAGAGATAACTATCCTTGATATGAGCCTTAACGGACTGAAATTTAAAACGGCTGCTGAACTTGAGGAAAACACTGTTGTCGGCGTTAAACTTGATCTTAAAAATAAAAAAACTCTTGTTCTGAGCTGTGAAGTAGTAAGACTGATAGGAGAGAAAAAAGACGGTTTTCAGAAATACGGATGCAGAATAATAGATGATGAAGGCAACTGGAGCGAAGAAATATGTGCGTTCCTTTTTGAAAGACTCCGTAGTTTTATAAAAAATAATCTTATTTAGGGAGGAGGGAGAAATATGAATTTTTTTGAGAAGGCGCGTCTGAAGATGAATAAGAAATATTCGGACGATGAAATAGATAATTTCGTTCAGCATCTTAGGGCAAATAACAGAACAATCGATACTGAGGAGGAGGCTCTTCAGTTTCTTCATTTTCAGTCAAATCTCGATCCTGCTGCAGCCAGAGATGATATCGTCCTTGATGAAAGACTGAGAGTGGATGAAACGTCAGGACTTTATCAGTTATGGCTGGAGTATTCTGACTACAGTTCAAAGGAGAATTTTGATCCGCTGGAATTTATGCGCGAGAATATTTTTGATGCACATGAAAAGCTGAAAGCTAACTTTTATCGTGTTAATTCTTCGGAGGAGAAATTCGATGAATTTGATGAATATCAGACCGATCTTTCTGAATTTCTGAAATATCTTAATGAGTATTCCGGTGCTGTACTGAAAAGCGCAGGATGCGGTCGTGATATTACGGCAGAGCAGATCGAAAAACTGAAAAGTTTGTCGTTTGACGGAGAAAATGTTTCCGATGATCATCTTGTGAAGCTACTTGCAGAAGACAGCAGTCTGATCTCGATGGGCGGATTTAAGGATTCTGCTGAATTTGAAAAAGTACTTGCCGAATATCTGGCGGGAAGCGGCAATACTGATATAAAAGAAGCTGTAGAAAAGGCAGAAGGAGAAGAGATGCAGGAAGAAGATACTGCTCTTCCTTTGATTTCATTTGACGAACGCGATGCGGATATTCAGATAAGACTGTCACAGGATAAGGTACATGCCTGGCTGTTCATTATTCCTCCCGGAAAGCAGGGAAAAGATATAACCACGACTGCACTGTCAAAGGTTCTTTCAGATAATGGTGTAGTGTACGGAATAAATACCTTTCTTATTGACAGGATAGTAAAGGAATCAATGTATTTTAAGATACTTGAGGTAGCGAAAGGAAATTATCCGGTCAATGGTACCAACGGAAAGGTACATGAACTCATGTCTCGGGAAAGCCATAAGATCAATCTCGTTGAGGATGAACACGGCAGGGTCAACAACAAGGAACTCGGACTTATAAAAAGTGTTCACAGTGGTGAAACCATAGCCGAGGTTGATCTTCCGACCAATGCGACAGACGGTGTTCAGGTCACAGGTGAGGCCGTAAAGGGCATCGACGGAAAATATCCGGAGGTTCCTGTCGGAACGAATACGGTTCTTTCCGAGGACAGAAAGACTATAGTTTCAGCAATTGACGGAGAGCTTTACTACAGCAAGGGTGTTTTCAACGTAAGAAAGGTTTTAAAGATAGATCATGACGTGGATCTTTCAGTAGGAAACATAAATTTTGCAGGTGATCTTATAATCAACGGAAACATTAGGGAAGGCTTTTCTGTAAAATGTGAAGGAAACATGAAGATATTCGGTCTGGCGGAAGCATCGGAAATAAGCGCAGGCGGAAATATACTGATTGAAAAAGGTGTTTTCGGTGGCTCAAAAGGATCTGTTGAAGCAGGAGGAAATCTTGACTGCCGCTATCTTGAAAACTGCCGTGTGAATATCAAGGGTAATCTTCGTGCCGATCAGCTTTTAAGATGCAGCGTTTATGCCGAAGGCCTGGTGAATATTACCGGTAACAAGGGCAGGATAATCGGTGGTTCCGTCATGGGCGGAAAAGGCGTTAAAGCCGGTTTCATAGGCACACAGTCCGGCATGGCTTCACGTGTTGAGATTACTGCCGGAATGACTTCAATATATATGAAACGACGCAGCGAAAAGACATCCGAACTTACTGAGATCGACGAGAGCATAAAGAAACTTAACCAGAATATCGGTTTTCTCGAGGAGAAGTCCGGAACGCTCAATCAGTTTCAGAAAGCTCTTCTCGAAAAGCTGAAGCTTCAGCTGAAGGTAAGGAAGTTTCAGAAGAATTCCGTGCTGGAAGCAATTGAAGAGCTGAATGAAAAATGCCGGAGCAACAGTAATCCGGTAGAGATAAGATGCAGTCAGCTGCGGTCAGCCCTTGATATAAACTATGACGGATTCAGGTATTCCGTTGACAAGGAACTTAATAATTTCCGCGTTTACAAGGAAGGTCCGAAAATTATAGCCAAGGCAACCGGCTTTGAAAAAGTGATAACTGACAAAGCTTAGAAAAACCGGATTTGTTATGGTCGCTCACGCTGATTTATGAATGAATCAGTATTCTTTTATGGAAACACTGATCAGGCGCAGAACGGGTGTGTTAAATTGTTTGGGATTTGTGGAAAATCCTGTTGATAATGTGGAAAAAACAGATTTCCATGTTGAAAGCCGCGGAAATTCATGTTGAAAACTCTGTGGAAACAGTGGATAAATCCCCGCTCTTAATAATTGTTGATTGTGTTGAATCGAAAAATATTTATCAGGAGAAAAAACAGTAGAGAAAAAATATGGATTACAAAGCAACAGATGATGGAATAATTGTGAGCCAGAATTGTTTTGATCTGGCACAGACTCTGGACTGCGGTCAGGCATTCAGATGGAGTGAAAGAGAAGACGGTTCATTTGAAGGTGACTTCCTGAATGAACATCTTGTCATATCGGAGATCCGTGACGGTGAGTTTCTTTTCCACGGTGTCACTGAGGAAAAGTTCCTTTCAGTCTGGAAGGATTATTTTGATTTTGACACTGATTACAGTGCAATAATCAAACAGCTTTCCGAAGATGAAACTCTTGCAAAGGCGTGCAGATTTGCACCGGGCATAAGGATACTTCGTCAGGACACATGGGAGGCGCTTTGTTCCTTTATTATTTCCCAGAACAATAATATTCCGAGAATAAAAGGGATAATCGGCAGACTGTGTGATAAATACGGCGGTTTTCCGGATAACAATACACTTGCAGTCGAAACAGCTGATTCGCTTTCCTTTCTCAGATCAGGTTTCAGGGCAAAATATATTGTCGATGCCGCCAGAAGGACGGCATCCCGTGACGTCGATCTTGAAAAGATCCGTACTCTTTCGTACGAAGAGGCACGTAAGGAACTTATGCGTATATGTGGTGTAGGCCCGAAGGTAGCTGACTGCGTGCTCCTTTTCGGCATGTACAGAACAGAGGCTTTTCCGGTCGATGTGTGGATGAAAAAAGTAATGGCACGTTTCTATCCTGACGGCATGCCGGAATGTGCAAAAGGCATTGAAGGGATCGCCCAGCAGTATCTTTTCCATTATGTGCGAAGTAATCCATCGGCACTTGGTGAAATGAGCTAATAATCGCATTGAGATTTTGTTTTTCTTATGCAAAGTGTAGTAAATACATTGACATATACAATATTATGTTGTATTATTATTGTATAGGATTGTTTGCTGATCTGTGTTTTTTCTGTGACCGTATGCGGTCATAATAATAAATAAGGGAAGGGGGAGAAACAATGGAAAAGGGAAAGAGAATTAACATCGGACTCTTTGTGAACAGCATACAGAATGACTACTCAACACTTGTGTGCCAGGGCGCTGCTGTTGCTGCGGAAGAGCTTGACGCTAATCTCCTTATTGTTCCGGGCCGTGAACTGAATAACACCTGGGAAACGAGAGAAGTAAAAAGGTTCGAGATCCAGAACAATGTCCTTTATACATTTATCAATTCCAATAACATTGACGTACTTATTGTGTCAATGGGTACTGTTGCTTCTCCTCTGAACGAACGGGAACGGAAAGAATTTCTTGACCAGTACAAGGGTATAAAAGTTATCGCTCTTGAATCTGAAGTCGAAGGCTATCCGAGCATTCTTTACAGCATGAGCGGCCTCAGACAGGAGATAGAGCATTTCATAACAGTTCACGGTATGCATAAGATCGCATACTTAAGCGGTCCTGAGAATAATACTGTGGCGCAGGAAAGAGTAGGCGTTTACAGGCAGGTGATGTCTGAATACGGCCTTGAAGTTCCTGATAACTATGTTGCATACGGCGATTTTTCAGATGTCTGTATTGATACAGTAAGGACCTGGTTCGATGATCTCACTGATAATTTTCCGGAAGTAATCTGCAGTGCCAACGACACTATGGTAAAGTGTATCAAAGATGTCTGCGCTGAACGCGGACTGAAGATCGGTACTGATCTGCTCGTTGCAGGATTCGACGATGCAGCATTTGCAAATGTTATGGTTCCGCCGCTTACTACGGTAAAGTCCAACGTTATGACTATGGGCTATACTGCTGTTGTCAGCGCTGTGGATTATTATAAAACCGGGACTTTCAAAAAAGCAGCAGTAGACACCATGCTTATAACAAGGCAGTCCTGCGGATGCAGTCCTGAAGCTGTAAGGGAAACCGAAACAAAAGGCATAAGCCTTGATGTTCCGAAGGAAGAACTTATTGAAAATATTTTAAATTACACTGTAAAAAAATCATCGCTTGATATAATACCTCAGAAGCAGATCCGTGTTCTGCGTGATTTTATCGGATATGTTTACGAACGTGCTGTAGGTGCAGCTCCTTCGCCAATCTCGTCTCCTGAAATGAGCAAGCTCGTTTCGGAGCTCATGAGCGAAGGAAATATGGAATTTTTCACGTTTGATGCGATCAATGCTGTGGCTTTTGCTATGCGTAAAATTGCACTTGAGGGTAACGACGGACCTAAACGCGAAATAGTGTTCAGGGTGTTTGAAAGATTCTTCCGAAGCGTAAGTCTTCAGTTTGCTGAAAAAAGCCAGAATGTTGAAAGCAGAATGATAGCGGACCGTCTGGTTTTCTCGCGTATCGCTGATGATATGATGTCCAGCGGTAAAAATGAATCCGAGAGTTTCAGATTGCTTATGAACGATATAAAACAGCTTCATGTCAAGAGCTGTTATCTTTATCTTTACAATAAATCATTTGACGGACTTTCCAAAACTGCAGCCATGGATGAGGTAGCAGACTGGAAGAGACCGGATCATATCTATATCAAGGCACTGTTCGACAATAATAATTTTGCTTTCCCGAAGACGGATGAGCAGAAAATACGCTATGACGAATTTCTGACTCACAGGTTCTTTGATGATGAGCGGCGTAAAACCATGGTTTTACAGGCTCTTTATTTCAATTATGAGCACTACGGCATAATGCTCATGGAAAGCAGTACTATAGGGCTTATCTCCGAGATAATGAACATTTCTCTTCAGATAAGCACGGCTATCAAGCTTACACAGTTTATGGGACAGCTTACTGATGCTCTTGACAACGTTGAGGAAGCCAACAGAAAGCTCAGTGTGGAATCAGTTACAGATCAGCTTACCGGAATTTATAATCGCCGAGGATTCATAAGCGAGTCGGAAAAGATCCTTTACGACAAGAAAGGAAACACATGCAGCGGTGCAGTTCTCTATGCTGACCTTGACTGCCTTAAAATTATAAACGATACATTCGGCCACAAGGAAGGCGATTTCGCCATCAGAAAAGCGTCGGAGATACTTCGTACAAGCTTGAGAAAGTCTGACGTTGTCGGACGTGTGGGCGGCGATGAGTTCGTGGCTTTCATTATGGATATTGACGAGGAAAAAATAACGGCTGTCTGCCAGAGAATACAGGATCTGGCGGCATCTTTCAATACAGTGAGTGACAAGCCGTATAATATTGGTATCAGTACGGGATTATACCGCTTCGATACTATTGACGGTGAATCAATAGACCAGCTTATGTCGGGGGCAGACAGGGATCTTTACAACAATAAAAAGAATAAACACAAGGTAGTGCTGAAGGAAAAGCACTGATCAGGAGAGCACTATGGAAAAAGAACACTGTCACTGTGGTTCGGAACAATGCGGATTTGACGGTAACATGCCTGACGATAATGTACTGTATGATGTTTCAGAACTGTTCAAGGTTTTCGGTGACGCAACAAGGATAAAGATTTTATTTCTTCTTCTGAAGAATGAGATGTGTGTCTGCGACATTGCCGGACTTCTTGGAATGCAGCAGTCAGCTATCTCACATCAGCTGAGAGTGCTTAAACAGGCTAGACTGGTAAAGTTCCGCAGGGAGGGCAAAACGGTTTTCTATTCCCTTGCAGACGGGCATGTAGAAACTATGCTAAGCCAGGGACTGGAGCATGCAGCCGAGCAGCAGCCATCAGGGCAGCCGCAGACAGGAAACTGAAAATTAAGTTCAGGGCGTGACGGGAATGGACGCCATGCCTGTGATACAGAAAGGATACGAAAATATGAATAGAACAGGAAGACTATTGGCTTCACTGGCAGCAGTCATTCTTACAGCTTCACTTGCTTCGTGTAATACGTCGCCGGCTGGAAAATCAGATAACCTTGATACGGCTACAAGAGAAGAGCTTGCCAGTCTTGCGGCAAAGGATTCCAGACTAACGGGTGAACTGGAAAACAAGACGATCAAGTGGATGGCAAACTGGGGCTTTTCTGCGGAAAAAGATCCTAACCTTGTTGTATTTCAGGAGAGATACGGCGGTAATATCGAAGAGACCATTATTGACTGGTCCGTAAGATACGACAAGCTTGCCACTGCCATAAACGGCGACGAAGGAATAGACTTTTTCCCTGCAGGAGATACTGATGCGTTTCCTAAGGGTGCGATAAAGTCAATGTTCGTTCCTGTCGATGACTACATCGATTTCAGTTCGGAAATCTGGGCAGATGTTAAGAAAGCCAATGACCTCTTTCTCTGGAACGGAAAGCACTATGTTATCTGTACAGATGTAAGCGGCGCTAACACTGCGGTTTTCTATAATAAAAAGACAATTGAGGAATACGGTCTTGAAGATCCGGCTGAACTCTTTGCAAAGGGCGAATGGACCTGGGATACATTCAAGAAGCAGCTTGATGATTTCGTTGATCCTGATAACGGACTTTACGGTATAGACGGATACTGGACGGAAGCTGCTCTTTCGCTTACCACAGGTGTTCCTTATATAGGACTTGAAGACGGCAAACTCGTTAATAATCTTAAAGATCCTGCTATCGAACGCGTTCAGAAGTTCATGGCTGAGCTTCACGATGACGGCTGTGTCCTTGACAAGGGACTTTTCGACTGGCAGGAAAAGCCGAACTTTATCGGTGAAGGAAAAGAACTTTTCTACCCATGCGGATTATGGGCAGTTTATAAACCTGCTGAAGAATGGAAGAAGACTTTCGGTGAAGACGCTTTCTTTGTACCAATGCCTAAGGATCCGAAGGCTGACAACTACTACATTCCTTCTACCGTTGAAGGATTTATGATGGTATCTGGCGGCAAGAACCCTGAAGGCGTTGCGAAGTTTGCTGAGTGCAAGAGAGCAGTGCTTCTTAACGACGGACTCAGAAAAGTCGGCGAAGATATGACAGTCGAATCCTATGGCTGGACACCTGAAATGGTAGCCATGAGAGACAAGATGACTGAAATGGCCAATGAGCATCCGGTATTTGATTTCTATGTGGGCGTAAGCAAGGATGTGACAAGTATTCTTGACAGTGCGGAAACCGGTATCAGAGGAACGCTTCAGGGCGGTACACCATGGTCTGAGACTGTAAATTCGTGCTATGATGTAATAGACGCTCTTATCGATGATGCTAATAACGGAAGATCTTAGTACCCTCCATAAATACAGAACAGAAAAGCAGGACACCGTTCAAATGGATGTCCTGCTTTTTTTGCCCTGAAAGCTGTCGCGTCTTCTGAGCTCCTTGTCTATGCCGTTGAGCACTGAACGCTTGTCACAGGTCCACAGGGGTGCTTCAAGTATTCTTTTGTCGCCGTCTCCGGTGACGCGTTCTATTACAATGTCAGGTGCGGTAAGTTCTATCTGATCGCATACAAGCGATATATATTCTTCCTTTGAAAGAAGAGGAAAGGGATCTTCTTTGTACATTTCCGAAAGCTTTGTGCCTTTGGTTATGTGCAGCATATGTATCTTTATGCAGGCCGGATGAAGGTCACTTACCTTCTCGGCTGTTTCAAGCATCATTTCTCTTGTTTCTCCCGGAAGGCCGTTTATCATGTGTATGCAGGTGCGTGTTCCAAGGTTCTTTAATCTTTCAAATGAATCAAGAAAAGTGCCGAATGTATGACCGCGGTTTATGAGTTCTGCGGTTTTGTCATGTATGGTCTGCAGCCCCAGTTCGACAGTAAGGAATGTGCGTCCGGACAGTTCTCCAAGCAGCTTTAGCACGTCATCCTGAAGACAGTCTGCTCTGGTGGCGATGGTCAGTCCTTTTGTGCCCGGAAAGGCAAGAGCTTCATTGAAAAGTGATGACAGTTTTTCCACCGGTGCGTATGTGTTGGTTCCGGCCTGAAAATAGGCTATGTAGCATGAACTTTTCCATTTTTCCGAAAGCAGAGCGATCTGTTCTTTCATCTGTTCTGTTACAGAACTGGCAGAATTTCCGGAAAAATCACCGCTCAGCATTGGAGAACAGTATATGCATCCGCCGGTACCGCATGTTCCGTCACGGTTCGGGCATGTGAAGCCGGCATTAAGTGAGAGTTTGACAACTTTTTCACCGAAAGTTTCACGGAGAAACCGGTTCTGGGTGTAGTAACGTTTGTTGTCACCAGATATAGCGAATTTATTCATGAGAGTGTCCTATATATGTGTAAAATGTCGATTATGTTAGATTCCTATTGATTTTGTTTTATAAATATGTTATACTAAAGAAGGGAAATAGTACGAATTTTTATTAATTATATTGAAAGCAAAAAAAGCTTTCTATGCATTATTATAATTATATAATAAAAAAGGAAATAAAACAACACTACTTGAATATCTGAACGAAAGGGGAATGTGAGGATGGCTAAGATCTTAGTTACCGGTGCTTGCGGGCTAATGGGCGAAAAGGTCTGCTCAGGATTACTCAAAAGAGATAATAATGAGATAATCGGAACCGACACTAAGTCAAGCACCTACAATGAAGGAAAAGAACGATACACTTTTGTAAATGCAGGTCCAAGAGACCGTGCTGTGTTTGAAGATCTTTTCAAGAAGGAAAAAATCGATATTCTTGTTCACTGCGCATGCACGGCAGATAACGATCTTAAAGATATTATTACTGACAATGACGTTAAGGAAAGTGCGATCTACGATGACTATCTTTACACTCTTGCAGTTTCGTCCGGAATAAAGAAAGCTATTCTTATCAGCACAAGTCAGGTTTATGAGTTTCCTAAATCAAGAGAACCTATAAGAGAAACTGACAGACTGAAGCTTGATTCAAACTATGCGAAGCTCAAAAGAAAAGCTGAAGAAAAATTCGGTGAAGCTATAAAGGCAAATCCGGAAGTCATCGGAGCAGCACTCAGGGTGGCACCTATCTATACAAACGATTTTTCAGACAATCTTCTTGCAAAGATTTATGACCCTGAAACTGATGGTTTGTTCGTATACTACTCAGGAGACTACGGATTTCAGTTCTGCTGCCTGCATAATCTCGTTGAGTTTATCATGTGCTACGTAAAGTATGCCGAAGACAGAACATACAGTGGTCTTTACAACATAGCTGACAATAACATATGCTCAGCGCGTGAGATAATATCCTATGCAAGAGCACGAAAGACATACGGTCCGGCTGTTCAGAGAAATGTCGGAAAAGACAAGATGAAAAATCTTATCGGACGTCTGACCAGCAAGGGTGACCAGAAGACAAATTACCGTTACAATGACATGGATACGTTCTTCAACAATAATGTTCTTGACGGTACCAGAGCAAAGAAACTCTGTAATTTCAAATGGAACATTGAAAATACAAAATGATCAGTGTTCTTCAAGCATTCGCACTATGCGTTTGCTGCATGCAAGCCGGCTAAAGTAAACGGCACGGATGTTGGCTGTTTACTGTAAAAAAAGTCTTACCGCGTCAAAACGGTAAGACTTTTTTGTTTCATTAAGGAGCCGCGTGAGAGATGCGAGGTGAAGCTTCTCATCTTCACACATTCAGCCAGTACGGTGATTTAGTCACTCTGTTTAAGAAGACCGACGAGGATCTGTCTTTGACTTCCGTCATCGGTGCAGGTAACCAGTGTTATGCGGTCGTCACCGAAATCGTCAAGCACCCAGGTCTCATCCGGGTCAACGATGAATTTTTCAGAAATGGTATAGACATATTCTTTTTTGCTTAAGTCATAGAGGATTATATCCATCCCTTTGTCAGCGTTTTTCAGGTTGTTGAAATACTCTTTGTAAATGGTGCTGCTGTGTCCTGCAATGCAGTAATTGCCGCTTCCGAAATCACCTGTACCGGTAAAGTGACCGGTGCCTTCCGCAAGTATTTCATTTTCTGTACCTTCAAGTACAGGAGCTTTTATGTGCAGGTCAGCTATCTCAATGACCGGATTTTCGTTTAAAAGTTTCTGCCTGTGAAATTCCCTGCATATTTTCC
>JBGUVZ010000320.1:0-6497 GCA_045220685.1 Oscillospiraceae bacterium
TTCTGTGTACCACGGTAACTGGTATTTCCACATCAAGCGAGTATCTCTGCAGCGTGTACCAGTAAGGAACCACCGAATCTCCACAACTGAAACCGCCTGTTTTCATTATACAGAATCTATCAGATGCTTTTTCTGCATCATCAGCAGAAATCTGAAAATCTGCTATTGTTGCGCCTTTGAAAGTGATACCGTCTAATGTAAATGAAAGCGGATCACTATTGTAATCGCCTTCGGTATTTTTTATCTCAATAAATGTATCATGGTTTTTATCTTTGTAATGTGCTTTCCATATCTTCATTTTGTACTCCTTATTTTTTAACCACTTTGATTATCCTATTCGTCACTTAACATTATACCATCATATTTCCATTTCAGCAAGGGCATATTAAATCGAAAACGGTAACACACTTGAGGCGTGCTGTTTCTTTTTAATAGTTTTTGAATTCGCATCCAACATAATTTTAGCGTATAATATTACTTTTATACCATTTACAAGGCGATACAATAATACAATAAGCGTTATCGGCCACAATTTCCGCGCACAAGGTTTTTCAATAATGTAGATTTTATTTATGCACTATTGCATTTTTGTGTTGAGTATTTTATAATTAATGCGTGAGAATATGAACGGGAAATAATAGTTCCTTAAAGTAATGACAAATCATTTGATACGTAAGAAGGGAGGATGATATCTCCTTATTTGTTGTTATGATATAAGGGATTCTTGCTGATTTGTAGGAAATGAAACCCACAACTTTACAAGTAATACTGAAGATCGCAATTATCAGTTTTACTTGCCACAAAGAAAGCGAGAAAAATATTATGGACGTACAGGTAAAATCAAGCGGCGGAATTACACTGATGTCAATAGACACAAGACTTCTGTCCGAAAGAAAAGTATTCATTGAAGGCGAGATCAACCGTAAAACTGCATGTGAGTTCATAAAGCAGATCATGATGCTCTGTGCAGAAGATGACGTCACCATGATCGATGTCTTCATTAACAGTCCAGGCGGAGAAATTATAGCCGGACTTCTTATTTACGACTTTATCCAGTCCTGCAAAACGCCGATCAGAATGTTCTGTGTTGGATCCGCCTATTCCATGGGAGCATTGCTGTTTGCATGCGGTAAAGACGGAAGATACATATTTCCTAACAGTGAGCTTATGCTGCACGAACCTCTTATAGGATCAGGAATAAAAGGAAATGCTTCTTCCATCCGCTCTATCTCTGACAGTCTCTTAGAGACAAGGGATAAAATGAATAAGATTCTTTCAAAGCACACTGGCAAAACCATCGAAGAAATCGAAAAGGCTACCAGATACGATCACTATTTCAGTGCAGAAGAATGTATCGAATTCGGACTTGCTGACGGAATTGCTGATTTCAGCATGTTAATGGAGGGCTAATACCATGGAAGCAGACAGAATCATTCTTGGTAACAGTCCTAAAGCAGTCTACAGCACAGACTGTTCAGTGACCGGCGTAAACAACAATGTCATCGTATGTGCAGGAACAGGCGGCGGTAAAACAATGTCGATTACAGAGCCGCGCCTTCTAACCGCATATGACACCAATCTTATCGTAACGTGTACAAAGAGAAAAATCGTTGACAAGTACTCTGGCATCCTTAAAGAAAGAGGCTACAGTATTCTTGACATGAATTTCACAGATCCTGAAGCAAGCAATATCTGCTACGATCCGATGAAATTCATAAAAAACGATACAGATATCCGTTTCATAGCCCAGTCGATTGTACTGGCTAATCCGAGAAAAGAAGTTTGTAATCAGGATCCGTACTGGGATGATACAGCGATCATTCTTCTCTGTGCAGTTATATCATGCATCCGAAACACAAGGGAAAATCCGACATTCACCGATGTTCTTGATATTCTTGACAATCTCGAGATAACCGGAAGCGAAGACACTATTGAGACCAACATGGATCATTACTTCGATTCAGCAAAAGGTGATAAGTACTGCAAATGCCAGTGGAACACATTCAGATCACTGCCTGAAAGGACCGCAAGATGCGTACTCAGTACGCTGACATCCTCTATTAACACTGTCTTCACGCCTGATCTGCGTGAAATGATAAAATCAAAGAAGAACATAAACTTTCAGAATTTTGCTGAAAACAAAACAGTTCTTTTCATCAGTACTTCGGCAGTTAATCCTGCACTGAACTGTTTTATAAATATGTTCTACTCTGAGTTATTCAAAGATCTGTTCGAATATGCAGAAAAAAGACCGGATAAAAAGCTTCCTCATCCGGTATCAGTTATAGCAGACGACTTCGCAACAGGATCACGGATTCAGAATTTCCCTGAATACATCTCAATTTTCAGAGAAAAGCTTATCAGTGTCGTTATACTGCTGCAGTCAGAAACACAGCTTATGAGTATGTACGGTCATTACGATGCATGCTCTATAATCAATAACTGCGATACTTATGTGTATCTCGGCGGAATGGACATTGCTACGTGCGAACGTGTAAGCAAACGTGCCGACCGGCCGCTCGATGACATACTTAACCTTCCGGTAGGAAAAGCAGTTATCTTCCGGCGCGGTCAGAAACCTCTGTATACAGAACGTTATCAGATACTTGAAGACGAAACATACATACAGATCACCAAGGAATATGAAAAACAGATCGAAGATCGTAAAAAACGACTTGAGAATAAAGCCGTCAGTATCAGCACCGGTAATGTTTACGATACACCTGCCCTGCCTCACAGTAAAACAGATACTAAAAAGAATCTGTTTATTCCAAAGACATCTGACAAAATTTCAGAAAATGGCACGGATGAAGAGATCAGAATAGTGGCAGAACATGAATCAGAACCTGAAGCAGAAACAACAGAGGTCGTATCTCTCGACAAGATCACTGCACTGTATGATAAATGCAAAGAAAATGATACAGCCTTGTCACCGGCTATTAACGGACCGGTTATAAGCGAAGAATTTGTTGCATTCATGCAGCAGCGAATAGAGGATTTTTCCCAGTTTGAATCCTCACTTAATAACCGTCTTATAAAACTCGACAAGAAAACAGCCGACTTTTATAAAGATGAAATTAAGTATACGAAAATGATAATGGATGATTTTATCATTCCAAACATGGGTACGCATTTTTTCACTGCGGCTATTAACCTCTCAGAAACTTCCATGAAGTTATACAAGGAATGGCGCGATAACGGCGGAGACCGTGAGGAATTTATGTTTGCAGGCCAGATCTGTGAACTGATTCCTTATGTGGAAGCTTATCTTTCTGAATTCTACAGAACTATCTTTTTAGAACCAGCGTATGACAGTGAAATCTACATGTACTACTGCGAGAAAAAAGATAAAGCGCCTTTAAAACCAATAACCGGTTTTGAAAAAATTCAGGAAAAGATCAATTATCAGTGGCTTATACGATCAACTATATACTGCAGAAAAAATCATGCACGTTTAAAAGACATGAACAAGGACTTCGGAAGTGTGTTCAACAATCATGAGGCAGATCTGAAAAGAAGGATAAAACAGTTGGAAAGATACAACGAACATTATACACAGATATTCCTCATAAAAAACATTGAGAAGCTCAATTCATTATAACGTAAACCACACTTAAAATACATCTCTTTCCTTAACCGCAAACGCCTTCCGGTAATCAATTAACCGGAAGGCGTTTGTTTTATTCTGCCGGACACACCGGCGATTCTTTAAGTTCCTTTTCCATGCGGATACAGTCAAAAGTGACACCATGAATGATGTTCTGGTCAGTAACTGTATAACCGAGTTTCCTGTAGAAGTCCACCGCAACATCACGGCTTTCTATCACCGCTTTGGTAAAGCCTAGTTCGTAAAGCCATTTTTCAGCTTCGATAACTACTTCCCTGCCAAGACCTTTTCCGCGATATTCAGGTAACACAACTACTCTGCCTATCATGGCGGACTCATTGTCAAGCTCATAGAAACGGCATGTTGCTACCGGGAATTCATCGTCTGTAAAAACAATATATTTTGTCATCGGCGTATCGTGCTCGTCAAACTCACGGCGAAGTGTTATGCCGTGCTGACGTGCCATTCCCTGTATGCGTACATAGTAAGCACCGGCCTGCTGCCAGGTCTCAGTAGCTCTGATGACTTTAATTTTCATTACCTTTACCTCATTCCGGATCAGAAATCGTTAAACACACTACGTTCAACTTCGTGGCCGTTTACAATTATTCTTGAACGGCTGTTCTTTATCTTAATATTTCTGTCACGCGCAAATGTTTCTTTTTCAAGTGTTGTTCTTATTTTTACTGACATATCAGAATTACCTAAAACAATGTTTGAGTCTTCAGTGTAACCGCCGAATACAAGAGCATTTTTACCTGAAACATCGATTTTCAGATGAGTATCCGACATATCAAGATCTGATCTGCCGTTAAGCGCTCCTAAAACTGTAGATGCATCAGCCATAACATTTGCTGTCAAACTGATAAACCTTGTCTTAAGATATGCCATAGAACCGCGAAGTGTACCGACAGCAACTATATTTTCTCCGTGAACATACATACTGACTGAACTTTTCGTAATAGAAACCGAGGCATCATTTTCAACCGATCCGATAAATGTTCCTGATGCCGAAGCTACTTCACCGTCAATGCGGCAGGTCTTAATATCAATATCGACAACACCTATTACCGAACCGATACATACAACGCTTTCAGTATCAACGTCAAAATTGTATTCACCCCTGTTGATACGAATGATTCCGCCCAGTCCTGATCCTATACAGATACCGTTTTTACCGCGGCATTTAATTCTTATAAGACCATCCTGATTGAATACGATCTCACCGTTACGTGATTTATAATCGTTTCCGATAGCATAGGATTCAGCAGCGTCAACGTCGATAAGAAGTGAACCGTCGCCCTCGATAACCAGCTTGGAAGATTCAGGAACCTGAATTCCGCAGCGATAAAGAGTATTAAACCCGACAAGTACAAGCGAAACACTCGCATTTTCGGCAATTTCTATACCCGGACGGTTTTTGACATTGCTAAAATAAACATCCTCAAGTGTTATAGTTCCGTGATAATCAGATTCAATAAGAATATGAATATCTGTCTTCAGCTGAGGCGAACCTATAATGGAAATATCTTTATAAACCATGTCAGCAGTGCCTATTACAATATCAGTGTATCCTTCCTTTGTAAGCGTAGAAAGAGATATACGGTTTGTTTTTCCGGCAATGTAGACGCTCTTGGAATTACCGTCAATACGTTCCTGATAAAAATGCTTTATCTGGGTACGGCATTTTTCTTCTATATGTCTGATCACCTCAGCAGAAGGTTTGGCCGTATAATAGCCCTGAATAAGATCTGCACCAAGATTGATGACTGTACGAAGTTCCTCAGCAGTCTCGACACCTTCAGCAAGCGCTTTGATCCCGTTATCATGACAGAAATCAATGATCTCTCGCACGAAGTGCTGCTTCTGTGTGTATTCGTTTATATCACTGAGGAGCGAACGGTCAATCTTAACGAAATCAGGCATATATCTGAGGAGGTTGCTTACGTTTGAATAACCTGTCCCATAGTCATCAACTGCAATATTGATACCAAGCTTATCAAAATAAGCCTTAAGATTATCGAGTTCAGAATCCTTAAGTTCTGCTTCTTCAGTCAGTTCGACAACGATTTTATCGGAATGAGATGCAAGCGGACTGTCGAGTTCAGAAAGACGTGATTCGCCGAGACCTACACCCGGGATGCTGTTGATAAATACCTTCGCATCACCGAGCTTTGATAAATTAAGATCGATCTGCTTCATAACATTAAGAAATGTTGCACGCTCAACATCTGAAAGTCTTTCCTGCATTGCTGCATATTTTATAATATTAAGCGGTGAAACTTTATTGGCAGTACGCGAACGCATGAGAGCTTCATAAGCATATACACTGCCATCCGCAGCACTGACGATCGGCTGGAAATAATAATCGAGAAGATTCTCGTCAAGTATCTTTGTTACAAGATGATACTGTGCCTTTTCTTCAGTGTTCAGATTTTCATAGGCACGGTTTGAAACAGAGAACTTACTGCTTCTGAGACGGTCAAGCTGTTCCTGAACCTGCTGCATAATTGTATCTCGCCTTAAGAATTCAAAGCCTCTGCTTACTGAACCTATCCAGCGGCGGTATGTATCATCATAGCTACGCAGACTGTCACCATATGAAACAGCTGCATAACCAAAGCATTCATCCTCGAAAAACAATGGTGTGAAAAAGTAAGCTGTAGGTTTTTCGCGGTTATCATAGAGTTCCGGAAGCATTTCGGAAGTATCAAAAGTTTCTTCGGTACTTACAATATTGTTCTTTCTGTCATCGTAATAACGAATAGCATGGATCATTTTTACCGAGTAGCCTTTATTTCTTATATGCACACCCTGGCCCATGTTCTTCCATTCGTTAGGAATACAGAGGTGAAATTCCTTCGCATCGTTTATCTGATAAACATATGAA
>JBGUVZ010000321.1:0-2583 GCA_045220685.1 Oscillospiraceae bacterium
CATTAAAGACAATGATATTACGGCACAGGTAATGCTGGGAAATATCATGCCATTCAGGCAGAAAGATATCACAGCAGCAGAACGCGCACAGATCAGAGATATTGAGGACAGGGATACTTTCCTTTCAAAATGCACACACAAGATCGCTGCTACCGATATGATGGCTGCTCTTGATACCGAGCACAGAACCAAACTTCTTATGAACTGGCTTGAAGTTGTCGTTGATGTTTTTAAGGACTGCATAGCAGTATGGGTACCATCCGGCGGTAAACTTATCCCGGCTGATCTTATAAGAAGCGGAAAAGTTGAAAAGCAGGACCGTTTTGTCTGCTACTGTGTTAATGCCCGTTTCTTCAAAATAGAAAACACAGATGAAATGCTAGTTGACACACACGGCATGTGTGCTGTAGGTCTCAAAGACGTTCAGTGCCACTTTAAAGGACTTGATCCTGACAATGTGATAAACTACATTTACAACATAGCTTTCTTTGTAATGCAGTACGGCGACCAGATAAAGAACGGTGATACCATCGAAGGACTTAACGGTGACACAATAGATGAAAACGTTCTGTGGACCTGCCGATTCGAAGATGCAATGGTAGCACCAATGCGAGCAGTTCTGGACATCTGTCCGGGTGAATATGCCGCAGGTGAAAGAGAAAAGTAATTTTAATAAGTAAGGAGAATAATCATGCTTCCCAATGATCCGGCAATACTTCTGAGTGTAATAAACACCAAACTTCGTGATCAGTACAGTTCCCTTGCAGCTCTCTGCGACGATCTTGATGTTTCAGAAGATGAGATAAAGAACAAGCTTGCAGGTATCGGCTACAACTACGATGCCGCTCAGAACAGATTCAGATAATTATCTGCTCTTATCTTTATAAAAGCCAGAAATGAATAAAGCTCTCAGATTACGCAGATGCGTTTTCTGAGAGCTTTGTTATTATGATGATATTTATTAGCAAGTCACCGTTTCATTATCGTTTGCCATCTTGCTGTCACTGTCGCCATATTTCTTCATGAATACTCTGATCAGCCAGAACATACCAGCGGCAAATAACAGAATATATATCGCTAACGGAAGCGGTCTCATAATGGCATATCCGTTATTTATATCGCGCAGGTTATCAAAAAAGACAGGAATGGCTAATGCATTGTGAAGCATATGAGCCATGATCGAGTACAGAATATTTTCTGTAAAGTAATAGCAGATCGCATAGAATATCGCACCAGTAAAAACCTTTATAATTCCCTGTACGCTGTAAAAGTGCAGCAATGCAAACAAGACTGTCGGTAAAAGAAAAGTAAATGCCTTTCCGAAGCATTTTTTCATTAGTCCGATTCCACAAAGTCTGAACATCAGCTCTTCACATACCGGCGCAATAACAACTGCTCCTACGACCGCAATCATAGATGAAAAATCAGTGGTATCTGTTTTAATGGATGAAAATCTGCTTGCTATCATTCCGTATGCAGATCCAACTATTTCAGATGATGTCCAGTTAAGTAATAAAATCATTAACGGAACAGTAACATCAAATGTCTTTATCTTCCTTTTCAGATCAAGCGTTTTGTTCGGTATGAGGTACATGATAACAGCTGTTATACCTCCCGCAAGCATGCCTATTCTTGAAGCATACTTATCTTCAATGAACATAGTCGACATAACGGTTGCCAGCAGAAAAACAATCATAACGATAATTAATGAGGATATGGCATACTGTTTCGGCGTGGTAAATGGTTTTTTCTCAGTTGTTTGCTCTTTCATTATTGTTGTCCTTTCTCTCTTTAAAATTCTATAGTAAACGTACAAATTGAATTTGGCATTCACTATAATTTATGCAGTAACAAAACTATTATACTGCTTACTCATCAATCTGTCAATTAAAAAAGCATACAACTGTGACTTTTCCAGTAAAACTTAAGAAAATGGCCGCCTCTGCGAGACGGCCATTGCTTTTTATAATTTTTCATCATTACATGACGAAAAATACCTTTTTTTTACGCCACCACCTGAAGGGCATTGTTTCTTATGCTTTCGATAGTCTGCAGCAAAGCATTTTTAGTCTTTGCATCAAACAGCTTCGTGAAACTTGTAGGTTTGTCGAACGGCGGCTTCATAAGGATTTTAACGTCCTCAATGTAACCGTTGTTCTCGATGTGGTTAATGATCTTACGAATGAATTCAATCTGTTTCTGATTCAGTGAACTGTCATTGATAAATGATGAAAAAGCTGACATTGCGCTGTCGTGATCAAGTTTTGCTATCTTACGGATAAGCAGACCGAACGGTGTATCTCCGTATTCGCGCTTATAATCATCACTGTCGCCCAGTTCTTCCGTGAATATTCTTTCAAGCTCTTCAAAGTCTTCCTTTAACAGCGGAAGATTATGATTCAGCTTGTAGATAACAGCATCGTTCTTATGCTCTTCAACATAGCGGTTTACTTTTTTACGATAATCCTCAAAGTCGAAGGCTGCATCAAGCAGTTCGCCTTCTTTGCATTCAAGAACAGGATCGTCCAGTCTGGTAAAAATCTTCGGCTTTTTCGTTCCGTCATTGAGGAACTGCATAAGATC
>JBGUVZ010000322.1:0-2009 GCA_045220685.1 Oscillospiraceae bacterium
AGGTATCAGCACAAGAGGGATCGTCATACGTAATATTTTTTTTATTTTCTCATTTTTTATCACTATCATTTTCTAATCCAACCCACAGCCTAAAAATCCTACATTTTAAAAGATGAAATTCTTTATGAGTGCCAATGCTTCCCTGAAATAGTTATTAGGTCTGTAAAAAGCTTCAGATCCGGCTCTTATGGGTCGCACCCCTGAAAGCCCATGTTTTTCACATAGATACACGGCCCTGAACAGATGAAAATCATTTGTAACCAGACCTATGCTTGAGCCTTCCGGTATCAGCTCTTTACTGAACCTGATATTCTCGTCGGTATCCGTGGACCTGTCTTCAAGGATTATCCTCTCCGGCGCTATCCCGTTTGCCACCAGGTATTCACGCATGCCTTCTGCTTCCGATACTATTTCGTTTGTACCCTTTCCGCCTGACACTACACATTTTGTGTCCGGATTTTCCTCAAGGTACTCTTTAGCAGCATCAAGCCTGTATTTTAGAACCACGCTCGGTCCTTCTTTTTTTACCTGTGCGCCAAGTACTATAATATAATCAAGATTCTTCTCAGGTTCATTTGCGGAATATGTAGCAAGCCGGATGATGATGCCTGCGATCAGCAGGATAAAGCAGACCGTTCCCGCTAAAAGAACTATATTTATTTCCTTAGGAAGCTTCTTAAAGAATCCTGTTCTAAGTCCCACGCCCACCGCGACAAGGATAACACCTATAACACTCCATATGATATAAAAGTGCGAACCAGTCCGTACCCGCATTATCATAAAACTGTAAAAGAATGACAAAGCGGCCAGAGCATATAAAACAATTCTTACTATCATATCCTGACCTTTCACATTTTATTTCTGTTCCACCAATTAATGTAAATACTCTTTAATATCACCTCGAAAACGCCTTCAGCGTTTTCGAGGTAACAAAACGATGCTACGCATCGCATTTTGTTATATAATAGGTTTACTTGAAAAACTTGTAAACTTTGCTTCTATAAGCCAGTTACCCTTTACATCTATGATTCCATAGTGCCCTTTATATTTGACTATAGCATAGCTTCCATCATAAGCGAAACCATTTGCTTCGTCGTATATAAACGGGATTACCTCATCGTAGTTCCAGTTTGCATATCCACATTTAAAATCTAATGGATCGTCACTGAATTTTTTTATAGCCGGTACAGGTATCTCTGGTTTATCGGGATAGATTGAATAGAGCTGTCCTGAATTGAAATGTATCCCTTTATGATCCTCAAAATCACAGATAACATTATCTTGCATATCAATAATATACCATTTGTAATCTCCGAGTGATTTATTTTCTACAACCCAAGCGAGTCCTTCTCTTATAAATCCACCTTCCCAGTACTTAGGTTCTACCACCCATTCGTAATCCTTGTTGATAAAACCTTTCTTAGAGCCTCCCATATCTACGAAGGCATAATCACCGTTAAAGTTAAATCTGTAATCAAATGGCTTTCCCGGTTGTTTACCATCTTTATCCAGCATAGTATAATAGCCATATGAAGTTTTTGCTTCCCATCCTTCCGATAAAGGAATATATTCGGAGGCTGTCCAGTAACCATATAATATGGCGCTGCTAAATCCACCCGAATCGATATCTACTCCGAAATTTGAGAAGCTGCCATCAGAATGCAGCATTTTCCATCTGCCATCTGTGCCCTTAACAACAGCAACTCCTTCATGAAACAGATATGCTTTAAGAAAACTTTCGCCATTAAACGCTATATTCCCATTTGTATCAATGAATTGATAGGTTTTTAGATCACTGCTTACTATTGCATATCCTTCCTTAAAGAATGTCGACATCCTATACTTAGGCTGAATGACATATTCACCATCTTTGTCAATCACTCCCCATGCATTCCCGTATCGGCCACCTTCTCCGGTAGTAATGGCTGTGCCTTCAAAAAATGGGGTAACATCTGTAAACTTAGGCTGTATAACAAATTTCCCGGAGACATCAATATATCCCCATAAGT
>JBGUVZ010000323.1:0-2198 GCA_045220685.1 Oscillospiraceae bacterium
TAAAGATAATTACTGTTGAAATAGCAGGCTTCATAAGCGGAAGAATGATCCTGAAGAATATACCGAATGTACCGCATCCATCAAGACACGCCGACTCTTCAAGTTCCTTCGGAATATTTACCATGAAACTTCCGAAGATCATTATCGCCATAGCAAGCGAGAAGGCTGCATAAGGAACGATAAGAGCCTGATAAGAGTTAAGCATCTTGAGTGACTTGAGCATGAGGAATACAGGAAGAAGTGCAGCGTGGATAGGAAGTGTAAGACCAAGCATGAAAATGTTGTTGGCAGTTTCACGTCCGCGCCATTCCATTCTTGTAAGCGCATAGCATGCCATAAGTGCACAAACGATAGTAAGTGCTATAGTAAATACTGAAACGATTATACTGTTTTTAAATCCGAGAAGGATTGTACTGTCGCGCATCTGATGTGTGCTTAATGTACCGGATCGCATCGCATCCGCATAGTTTGACCACATCCAGTTCTTCGGAAGACCAAGTACATTTTCACCGAATATTTCTGCGTTTTCCTTCAGTGAGAATGTGAACATCCAGTAAAGAGGAAATACACAGAGCACTGTCCAGATAAGAAGGACTACATATGCGCCGACAGGCACCTTGTTAAGTTTTTTACTTTTCATCGTAATCCTCCGTTTTTATTCCTTTCTTGATCAGTATAGCAAAGAAGAAGCAAAGGAAAATGATCATAACTGCAATTGCACTTCCGTAACCGTAACGGCTTTCGTCGAAAGTCATATTTACCATGAGGGTACTCGGCACTTCACTTGCGTGGTCCGGGCCGCCTCGTGTAAGTACGTAGATAAGGTCGAAAGTTTTAAGTGAACCTGTTACCGCAAAGATAACGCAGATCTTAATAACAGGCTTGAGTAACGGAATGATGATCCTCGTGTTGATCTGCCAGTCGTTTGCGCCGTCAATTTTTGCAGCTTCAATAACGTCAGGTGAAACGCTCTTGATACCTGCGTACATAAGAAGCATATGATAGCCGACATACTGCCAGAGGTTAGGAAGAAAAGCTGCAAGAAGAACTGTCTTCGGCTCGGCAAGCCATGCTGTCTTTGCAAGACTGTGAAGTCCTATCTTGTCGAGAAGTACATTAAGAACACCGTAATTCGGATTATAGATCTTAAGCCAGAGCTGACCGATTACAACTGTTGACATAAGTACAGGAATAAAGAAGACTGTCATGAAGAAACGCTCGCCCTTTATCCCCTTGGATATCATAAGAGCCAGTGCCAGTGACAGCGGAAGCTGAATGAAAACTGACAGAACTGCAAGAAGAAGAGCGTTGAGTGTTGTTTTTGGAAATCCGGCTGATTTACTTGTAAAAAGTTCAATGTAGTTATTGAAACCGATAAACTTCGGTTCCGTGATACCGTTCCAGTCCTGAAGGCTGTAGATGAATGACATTATAATAGGAATTATAATGATTCCAGCAAACAGGATCACTGCCGGCAGCATAAACACTGTTATAGCCAGTTTATTTTTTCTTATGCTTTCCATATAAGACCTGCCTTTACGAGATAATAACCCTTTATCATAGCACTGACCGGCTGGAAAACCGGTCAGTGCTATGATATTATTGTAAGGATTTCAAGGAAAATTCAGATTAGAATTTATTTTTAATGAAGAATTGGAAAGTTAAATTATTTTTCGAGCTGAGCTGCCATTTCCTTCTGGAAGTCTTCAGGTGTGATAGAACCTAAGTAGAGCTTCTGGAGGAGAGCAAGGTATTCGTTAGCATCTTCTGATTCAAGAAGTGTATCGAACCAGAGTGTGAATGATGTAGCGCTGTTAGCGTATTCTGTTACCTTCTTTGTGAGTTCAGGTACTGTAGAATCGTCATAGTTTACCTTCCATGCAGGGATACCAGCACCTGAGAGGTAAGCGTACTTTGAAATGCCCTTTGTTACTTCGAAAGCAAATTCAGCTGAAAGATCTGCATCCTTTGTAGAAGCAGCAACCATAAGTGAGTCAGCACCGCCGCCCATGAAGTCTGTGATCTTAGCATTCTTGTCGTTTACGACAGGGATTGGAGCAACTGAGAAGTCAGTAGGATCAGCAGCGTCTGTCATGATAGAACCGCCCATCCAGCTTCCTGTGAAGTACATAGCTGCCTTGCCTGCATAGAATTCAGCACTTGCTTCGTCGTTTGAAAGTGCAGCAGCACCGTCTATA
>JBGUVZ010000324.1:0-2595 GCA_045220685.1 Oscillospiraceae bacterium
TGAGAAACTTCTTACACCTGAAGATGACTATGAAGCATTGAAAGAGTTTAATTCACATTATGAAGGTAGTGCTTCTGCGGAAGAAGAAATAGCACTTGCATATCAGCAGCTTTTATCTGAAAACCCTGATTATCCGGAACAGGTAAGAGAACTGCCAAGAAAAATGTACAGTGGTAAAATGGCATCTACAAGAAAAGGATATTTCTTCTGTTACGAACTTCCTACAAAGAAAATAGATGGAACATGGTCAAATGGTGATGGTGTTTATCGTTGGTATGTTGTTGATCCTGAAACTAAGCAGGTGACAGAAGATGTTTATGAAATATGGAAAGCAGTGAAATGCGAACGTGATGAAAGCAGAGCATTTAATGATAATGAAGAACATTTTACTGAAATGAGAAAGACTATAGAGGGATATATTAAGAATAATTATCTGAAGGCAATACAGGCGCCTGCAGGAATAAAAGTTAAACTGGTCACCTGGCTTCAGATGCTATAAGAGGAAAAATGATATGGACATCAGAAATATAAAGAATACAGCTGACCTAATACGATACTTTGCGGATAATCTGAACTGGAATATTGATCTCGATGATTTTGATGAGATAGAAGATATAACTTATGATTTTAGTGCAGCAGATATCGGACTGAAAGATGAACAGTTTGCTAAAATACGTTCACTGCGACAGTTACAGCCACTTTGTGATGAACAGAAGTGGGGCATATTTTGCATTGAATTTGAAAGCAGTAAGTTTGAAGTATCATCACTTCGAAAGATCCTTTCTGGACTGATCCCGAAGAGACGAAATGCTGCAGATCATGCAGTCTGGTCACAGAAGGATCTGCTTTTCCTCTGTTTTTGGGGAGCAGATAATAATCGTACTATAGGAATTGCGCATTTCGAAGATACGGATAATGGTTTGCCTCAAATCAAAATGATATCCTGTGCACCGGCAGTAGAAGATTTTACTCAGATCAGCACGTTTGAGGAAAGAATCAGTAATCTGAAGTGGGTGAAAAACGAATCGGATACAGAAGCATGGTATACACAGTGGTCCTCGGCCTTTGTTACTGCGTATCATCAGGTTATCAGAGATTCAGCTTCATTGACTGAAAAGCTTGCACAGGAAGCTCAGGATATCCGCAATCGTATTTTAAGTATTTATGCAGTTGAAACACATGACGGGTATGTCCATAAGCTTTATAAGGATGTCAAGGATAGTCTTATTCATGATATGACAAAGGAACAGTTTGCTGACATGTATGCTCAGACTGTTGTATATGGATTGTTTTCAGCAAAGTGTATGGATGAAAATAATGATGGTTTTAATGTTCGTGAAGCAATAAACTGTATTCCGAATACAAATCCTTTTTTGAAAAGACTTATGGAGGAATGTCTTAATGGAAGTGGTGGTCGTAATCTGACGTTTGATGAACTGGAAGTGGGAAATGTTGTAGATGTACTTACGCATACAAATACTGAGTTGATTCTTAAAGACTTTAACCGTCAGACTGGGGGAGGAAAAGAAGACCCTGTTATTCACTTCTATGAAGAATTTCTGAACGCTTATGATAAGGAACAGAAGATACAGAGGGGAGTTTATTATACACCTCAACCCATTGTGAATTTCATTGTCAGGGCGATTGATAGTATTCTGAAAACGGAGTTTGGACTTGTCGATGGCCTTGCGTCAGAAACTACTAAAGAGATACTTATAGAAGTTGAAGGACGTAAAAAAAGAAAGAGCATACGAGTTCCAGAAGTTCAGATACTTGATCCTGCAACTGGTACAGGAACTTTTTTAAGACAAGCTATACTTCAAATTTATGAGAATTTCAAGTCAAAACATAAAGGGAAAACTGTAGACGAAATACAGCAATTATGGAATTCATATGTTTCAAGACAATTACTGCCAAGATTGAATGGATTTGAGCTTATGATGGCACCATATGCTGTTGCACATATGAAATTAGCTATGGTGCTTAAGGATACGGGGTATGATTTTCGTGGAGATCAGCGCTTAAATGTGTTTTTAACAAATGCACTAGAACAAGCAGGAAAGGAAAGTTTACAGATGTCTATGTTTGGGGGAAACAGTCCTCTGGCTTTCGAATCTGCTGAAGCTAATCAGGTGAAAAACAATAGTGGTATTAATGTTATTATAGGTAATCCACCGTATTCAGGAATATCTTCAAACAACAATGAGTTTATTTCTAATTTAATTAATGATTATAAGTATATAGATGGAGTTTACTTTAATGAACGTAAGCATTGGCTTAATGATGATTATGTAAAGTTTATAAGACTGTGCGAAAAATTGATATGCAATGCAGGAAATGGGTGTGTTGGATTAATAACTAATAATGGCTTTTTAGATAATCCGACCTTTAGAGGAATGAGATATCATCTTTTAAAAACATTTGATAAAATATATATTTTTAATCTTCATGGAAATGCAAAAAAGAAAGAAAAATGTTCTAATGGTGATGCTGATGAAAATGTATTTGATATTCAACAAGGAGTTTCAATAAATATTTTTGTAAGAAATAGTAACAAGAATAGTGCGATGGCAGAAGTGTATTATTATGAAATGT
>JBGUVZ010000325.1:0-4250 GCA_045220685.1 Oscillospiraceae bacterium
GGTACACTACAACTGGGATCTCAAGAAGTCAGGCAAGATCGAGATCGACCTTTCTGATCCTGCAGTAATGGATCCTTCAACAGAAAAGGATACAGATGACGAAGAGATCATCAAGGGCGTTGCTGATCTTATCAAGGATCAGAAGAAGTTCACATTCCAGACATGGTATGTAAACAACAGCGCAGGCGATCAGGTTGAAAACAGTGAAGTTACACTTAAGAGTGCAAAGCTTGTAAAGGCTGCTTCATCTGCAGATCCTACAACAGCTCCTACTGCTGAACCTACTGTAAAGCCAACAGCTGAACCTACAAAAGAGCCTACAAAGGAACCTACTAAGGAACCAGTAGAAAAGTTTACAGTCGGAGATATTGACGGCAGCGGCATCATCGATGTTACAGATATCACAACATTAAGCCTCTACCTCATCGGCGACAAGAAACTCAGCGAAGAAGCTCTCAAGGCTGCTGATGTAAACGGCGACGGCGATGTTCGTCTTACAGACCTCGCTACTCTCAGACAGTATGTTTCAAAAATTCCTGGCGTAAAGCTCGGCTGATTTCCACCCCCCAAAAGGTTAATTGAATAATGTGTTTACCGGATCTGTCTCTGTGGCAGGTCCGGTAATTTTTTTGCATTTTTTATTTTTATGTGGTATACTTTTTTTATTAATCTATTGTCACGAAAGACAGAATGGAGTTATTATGCTTTTAGTTGCTGATGTTGGAAATACGAGTACAGTTTTTGCAGTTTACGACGGAGACAACCTCGTTGATACTGTAAGAACAAAGACAGGCGATCATAAGGTGAAGGAACTGACAGAAAAATATTATCCTGTAAATATGGCTTTTATTTCATCTGTTGTCCCGTCTGTAAATGAACGTCTGAAAAAATACCTTGAATACCTGTATGAGTGTAATGTAAAATTCCTTGACAGTGAATGTGATACCGGTCTGAAGATCTGCACCGATGCTCCTGAAAAGACAGGAGCCGATCTTATATGCGGTGCAGCGGAAGCTTTTGACAGGTATAAAAAGCCGGTTGTGGTATTTGATCTCGGAACAGCAACGACAGTATGTGCTGTCGACAGGGATGGAAATTATCTGGGACATGCAATTTATCCGGGGGTAAGAACATCCTTCGATGCTCTTCACCGTGCTGCTGAACAGCTTCCGGAGATCGATGACAGATATGATGACTTTGAACTGATCGGAAAGAACACAGTTTCATCGATAAAGTCAGGAGTTATTATCGGAGCTGCCTGCTTCATAGACGGCATGGCTGAACGATACAGAAAGGAGCTCGGGAAAGATGCAGCCGTAGTAGTTACCGGCGGTCTTGCACCTGTAATACTGCCTTACTGCAATGGAAAATTTGACCACGATGAGTTCCTTCTGCTCAAAGGTCTTAAACTGATTTGCAACCGCACATACAACCGCACAAAATGATTACAGGTTTACTGAAGAGTTTATTATAAATTACAGAAATATTACAGAAAAGCTTCGCACAAATTACAGTGCGGAGCTTTTTGTTACCTCTCCGTTACAATATGAAGATTTTTTTATTACAAAAATTGATATGACTTAAAATTTCTTTAATCTGATTAGTGCATTGTCACTATAAAAACATACAAATTGATTTAACCATTTGGATTTAAGTTGCATTGACTTTATATTGCAATATATAGTATAATAATTATTATAGCAAGGAGTATATTCTCATGCTGAAAAAATCTGTAAAAAAAGAGAAATGAAATGAGGCTTTGGGAATAATGGATTTTGTTCATAAGTCCGTAATGCTTAATGAATGCATTGAAAATCTTGCTGTAAAAAGTGACGGAATTTATGTAGACGGTACTGTCGGCGGCGCCGGTCATTCCACCGAGATAGCAAAAAAACTCGGCGAAAACGGCAGGCTTATAGCTTTTGACAGAGATCCGGACGCGATAAAAGCTGCCACAGAGAGACTTGCGCCTTACAATGCAACTGTTGTAAGAAGCAATTTCTCAAGAATGAGAGAAGTACTTAACGAAATGAATATAGATAAAGTTGACGGCATTCTTCTTGATCTTGGTGTTTCATCACACCAGCTTGACGTCGGTGAACGCGGATTTTCCTATCACGCTGATGCACCGCTGGATATGCGTATGAGCAAAGAGGGTTTAAGTGCTGCCGACATAGTAAACACGTATTCAAAAGACGAACTTGCAAAGATCCTTTTTGAATACGGTGAAGAAAAATTTGCATGGCGCATAGCTGAAAATATTATCAGTGCGCGCGCGGAAAAGCCCATTTTAACAACGGGTGAGCTTGCCGAGATCGTAAAGCAGTCTGTTCCTGCAAAGGTAAGACGCGAAAAAAATCCATGCAAAAAAACTTTTCAGGCTGTCAGGATCGCCGTGAACGGTGAACTCGATCATCTTTCCAAGGGACTGGACGAAGCATTTGAACTGCTGAAACCGGGCGGAAGGATCGCGGTGATCACATTCCATTCGCTTGAGGACAGAATGGTAAAACAGAAATTTGCAGCACTCTGCAAAGGCTGCATCTGTGACCCTCGTCTTCCTCAGTGCGTATGCGGAAGGACACCGCAGGCAAAGCTTGTAAACCGCAAGCCTATTGAAGCGAGTGCCGCGGAGCTTGAAGAGAATAACCGCAGCCGCAGTGCGAAACTCCGGGTGCTCGAAAGGATATAGGTGGTCAGTATGTCAGGGATCAATCTTGCATATGACAATGAAAATAACTATGACCTGAATAAATACCGCAACCTCAGTAACAGCGCTGAAGAAACGGAGATCAAAAATCAGGAACAGATAATTATACAGCAGAAAAAAATCGAAAGAACCAACACAGCCAAGATAATCATAACTGCTCTTGGTGCGCTCATACTCCTTTTCTGCGTTGTTTACGGAAAAGTACAGGTAAGTGATATCTACAGCCAGATCAACACCAAGAAAACAGAACTCAATGTGGCAGAAAGCGAAAATGCAAGACTCAAGGCTGAACTCGAGTCCTACACATCTCTCAGAAACATTGAGGAATACGCTGAGGAAATAGGCCTTAAAAAGCTTGACAAGGCTCAGATATGGTATGTTGATATCCAGCAGGAAGATGTTGTTAAAATTCCTGAAAAAGACGATAATTTCTTTGTAAAGATAAAGAGATCTGTCAGAAATTTCTTTTACAAATTTGAGTGATCAAAGAAGAATCAGACCGGAATTTCGTATTCCGGTCTTAATAGTGAATGTCAGTGTTTTCCGTATTCTGACGTTCACTATATTTCATTTAGGAGGATTAAGTTTTGTCTGATTTACCTTCGATACGGATGAAAAGAAGAGCAAACATCGCTATTCTCACAGGCACTTTTGCTTTTGCAGCCGTTATCACCATGAATCTTTTCAAACTCATGGTAGTCGATGCAAGGGATTTTCAGAATATAGCCGATGAGAATCAGTTCGGTGCTCAGACGATCCCGGCAAGCCGCGGTTCGATCTACACATCTGACGGAAAGATCCTTGCTCAGAGTGCTACTGCATATCAGATCATGATCGATCCTAAACAGTTTCAGAAACATGAACTTGACAATACAAACATAATTGCATATTACATACATACAAAGCTCGGCGTCAAGAAATCGGATGCGGCAGAAGCGGTAAGGAAAAACAAGATAATGGATTTTCTTAATTCGCTTCCGGAGACATATAATCTCAGTGAAGTCCGCAGCAAATTCAACGGACGTACTGTTACCGAGATAAACAAGGTGCTTTTTTCCGAGTTTTTAGCCGGTGCTCTTAAGATCGATGTATCTGTTGTCCGCGATGCGATGGAACAGGATTCTCGCTGCGTTTATCTTGCCCAGAAAGCGGAAAAACCGGTGAAGGACAAGATTCAGGATTACATGGTCGAAAACGGCATCTCCTGTATGAGTCTTACACCTAATCCGAAGCGTTATTATCCGCAGGACGAGCTTGCTTCGTCTGTTGTAGGATTTCTTGATTACGACGGCAACGGACAGTACGGTATTGAAAAGCAGTACGATGAATATCTCTCTGGTGTTGACGGAGTTATCATCACAGCACAGGATGCTCATGACGAGCAGATGCCGTACCGCTATTCAAAGCTTTACGAAGCAAAGGACGGAAATTCCGTTAATCTCACTATAGATTCCATGATCCAGTACTACTGCGAGACTTCACTTGACAAGTACATCGAAAGCTCGCAGGCAGCCGAGAACGGATGCGCCATTGTAATGAA
>JBGUVZ010000326.1:0-11295 GCA_045220685.1 Oscillospiraceae bacterium
TGCTTTATGGGGGATACCGGTTCAATGTATCTCGGCGGGGCATTCGTTGCGATAAGCATGATGACACACAATCATCTGTTAATGTTCCTTACAGGCATTGTTTATATACTTGAAGCCCTGTCAGTTGTTATCCAGGTAAGCTACTTTAAGTTCACAGCTCACCAGCACTACAAAAAGACAGGCGAAAAGGGCAAGGGAAAAAGAATTTTCAAGATGTCTCCTATACATCATCACTTTGAGATGTGCGGATATTCAGAATACAAAATTGTTATTCTTTTCTCGACAGCTGCCCTCATTGCAGGTGCCGCTTCCGTAGCGATCTGCTATAATTTCGTATAAAAGAAATTTAAGGAAACACATAAATAAATCAGCGTTTTCTTAACAACCGGATACAGATAATATGCATCCGGTTTTTTTGTCAGAGCTTTCTTAAATATGCTCTGATACGTTGAAGCCGGAGATCCGGCTATGATTATTAAGGAGTTTGACTTCAATGGATAATGATTCTATAAACATCCGGATCGAAGAGGATGAAGGCAGACATAAAAAGTCAGGATCAAAGAATACCAAACGTGAACATCTTTTTTCGATCAGAAGATTTTTTACCAAAATAAATCAGTGGCGTGTACGCGACAGAAAACTTGGTACCATGGACCTTCCGTTTTTCTTTATTGTCACCATTCTTCTGGTAATGGGACTGATAATGATGTTCTCTGCCAGTTACGCCTGGGCTATCAGCGAAGGTGAAAAGGGTATTTTTTACGCAGAAAAGCAGATGAAGTTTGCTCTTGGCGGTATTGTCGCAATGTTTATACTTTCCAAGGTCGACTATCATTTCTGGAAGAATAAGATTTTTTCTGTCGGTATCTACTCCGTAGGAATTGTGCTTCTGATTATGGTAAGATTCACACCTCTCGGCCGTTCCCACAATGAAGCAAGAAGATGGCTCGGCTTTGGAAATTTTGAATTTCAGCCGTCTGAGATCATGAAATTTGCCATGGTTATTCTTTTTGCGACGCTTATTGTAAATAACCCTAAGGCGATTAAGACCAGAAAGGGTCTTATACCGTATCTGGCGTTTCTGGCAGTGGTCATTGGCCTTCTTATGGCTCAGCCTCATCTTTCCTGTTCGATACTCATCTGTCTTATCTGCTTTACACTTATTTATGTGGGTGGAATAAGGCACATCGATCTTGCTGCCATTGGTGCGGTAAGTGCGGCTATCATAACCGGAGTTGTTCTCTGGAAAATAAAATACGAAGGATTTACATATTTCAAAAGCCGTTTTCAGTCATGGCTTGATCCGTTTTCAGATACTACCGGTGTTACATGGCAGACATACCAGTCACTCGTTGCCATCGGTTCCGGCGGTTTTTTCGGAATGGGACTCGGAAACTCAAGACAGAAGTTTCAGTACCTTCCTGAATCAAAGAATGACTTCGTATTTTCAATAGTATGCGAGGAACTCGGATTTGTCGGCGCAGTCACAGTTATTCTTCTGTTTGCGTTCTTAGTGTTCCGCGGTTTCTATATTGCGTCCAAGTCTCCTGACAAGTTCGGCATGCTCGTATGCATCGGAATCACTGTTCAGGTCGGCTTCCAGGCATTTCTCAATATCGCCGTTGTCAGCGATCTTATACCTAACACAGGTATCAGTCTTCCGTTCTTCAGTTACGGCGGTACATCACTTATGATGCTTCTCGGCGAAATGGGTATAATTCTGAATATATCGCGGCATATGACCGAGACGACTGAAGAGGCGAATGCCCTCAAGAGAGTCGATACCATGAAACAGGCGAAAAAACGTACCAGCCGTACAGCGTCAAAATAATAATGAAAGGTGTTTAGTTGATGAGAGCGCTTATTACAGGCGGCGGAACAGGCGGACATATAAATCCTGCTCTGGCCATCGCTTCTATTATAAAGGAACATGAACCCGATTCGCAGTTTCTGTTTGCAGGAACTCCGTTCGGAATGGAGGCAAGACTCATACCGGATGCCGGATATGATTTTGCACCTATCAAGGTAAGGGGATTTCAGAGAAAGATCTCACTTGAAAACGTAAAAAGGAATGCCCAGGCGGCAGCATATCTTGTGACTGCTCTGCCGAGGGCTAAACAGATAATAAAGGAATTCAAGCCTGATGTGGTTATAGGCACAGGCGGATATGTAAGCGGACCGGTGGTATATCAGGCTGCAAAGCTCGGTATCCCGACAGCCATCCACGAGCAGAATGCTTATCCGGGAGTTACTACCAGAATACTTACCAAAAAAGTAAACAAGGTAATGCTCACAGTAAAGGAAGCCCTCGATTATCTCGGAACTGATATTGAATACACGGTCACAGGACTTCCGGTTCGTGCCGAGCTTTTTGAAAAGACAAAGGAACAGGCAAGAAAGGAACTCGGATTTGACGAAAGTTTCACCGTTCTTTCCTTCGGCGGAAGCCTTGGTGCCGGATGCATCAACGAGACTATGGCTGAGGTAATTAAATATACCAGAGCCAATGACCTTAAGATCAACCACATCCACGGATACGGCGGAATGGGTAAGGAAACTTTCCCTGCTGCAATGAAAAAGTACGGTGTTCCGATGAAGTCCGACAGGACAAGAATCACCGAGTACATAAATGACATGGACACATGCATGGCTGCGGCCGATCTCGTTATCTGCCGTTCAGGTGCCACTACCCTTGCTGAACTCGAGGCAATGGGCAAGCCGGCAATACTTATTCCTTCACCTATAGTTGCGGGAAACCATCAGTTCCATAACGCCAATGTTCTTGGAAAAGCCGGAGCAGCGATCGTTATAGAACAGAAAAATGTAAAGTGTGAGGAAGTAACAGGAATAATAGAAGATCTTTACAATGATCCTTCACGTGTAAAGGAAATGTCTGAATGTTCAAAGAAACTCTGGATCTCAGATACATCTGATAAGATCTGGCAGACTATTGACAGCATAGTAAAGAAAGCATAAAAGGTCTGAAATATGCAGGACGTAAAAAAAGTTAATATCGAAAACAAGAACAATATAAAGTTCAAGCGTGACAGACGGCGTAAGAACAATATGACCGGTTACTACATTCTTGTGGTCATTCTTTCTCTTATGATCGCAGGTGTGCTGTCAGTCACCTTCGCATTTAACGTGCACAGCATAAATATTAATATACTCGGATCAGGAACAACGGAGTATTCCAAAGAGGAGCTTCTGCAGCATACCGGTATCACGGGTGGGGAAAACCTTGTCAGAATGAATAAGGAAAAGATCCGTGAAAAAATGCTTGACGAACTTCTGTGTATCGATGATGTTACAGTAAATAAAGATTATCCAAATACTGTTGAGATCAATGTGTTGCCGAGTGTTCCTGCTGCATATGTTGAATGCAAGGGCGGCTACATGATAGTCAGCGAAAACTGGAGAATAATCGGTCAGGTAGTTGAACCGGCGGATACAGGGCTCATTGTTGTAAAAGGCTTTGATCCTGTTTCAAATGAAGAAAAGTCCGTAATGCAGTCAAAGGACTCAGACAAGGACGAGGCTCTGAAAATCATTCTTGATGAGATCAAATCACAGAAGATCGAAAACATGGTCGAGATCGATATAAGCGACAAGTACGATATCGTTCTCAACTATGACAACAGAATAAAGATCAAGATCGAAAAGCCTGTTGACGTTGAATACAAGCTTCAGTACGCCTACAAGATAATCACAGACGAACTCAGGGAAAACAAGAGCGGTTATCTTATTTACAGAAACTCTCTCGGTTATTCATATGTATCAGATGACGAGTACCGCAGAGTAAACGGAAGCATAAATTCAATGGTACCTAAGCGTCCGGGACTTCCGGAAACTGAGGCGGCGGATGACGGACTTGCGGAAGCAGGAGGTCTTCCTGATGCTGATAATGAGGGAAATGAGGACGAAGATGATGAAGATGAAGTAATCATCACTGATGTGCCTCCGGTAAATGCAGAGCCTCAGGCAGGATGGTAAGTACTTAAGCGCTGATTTATACATAAATCAGCGCGGGGTTCGGGGCGAAGCCCCGCAATCTCCCCACCCCAGCAATCCGGCGAAGCCGGATTGCTGACTTAATCAGTTCGTCTTAAACGATAATTCATGTTTTTTTTGAATATCACTTGAAATCATAATGAAAATATGATAAACTAATAGTACATGTTTATAAGGGATTATGTTGACTAATAATTTCAGAGTAATTTTCATAACAGCAGAACACTGAGTCTGCTGTTAGCGATACGCACATGAGGAACATATTCTGATGTGCGGTGCAATAAAATTTTTTATCACAGCTTTCACAATTCGGTGCTGGTTGCGATATCATTCGAGAGGAGTATTATAATGGCAGGTTTTGTTTTTGAAAACGATGCGTACGATCCGGAAGTAAACATAAAGGTTATAGGCGTCGGCGGCGGCGGCGGAAACGCTCTCAACTGCATGGCTGATTCAGGAATTTCAGATATCGAGTACATTGCAGTAAACACTGATGCAGCAGCGCTCAGAAACTCAAAGGCTACTTCAAAGATCCAGATCGGTTCAAAGCTTACACGCGGCAGAGGCGCAGGCAACAAACCTGAAGTTGGTGAAAGATCAGCTGAGGAAAACAAGGAAGAGATTGCATCAGCACTCAAAGATGCTGACATGATATTCATAACAGCCGGAATGGGCGGCGGTACAGGTACAGGTGCTGCTCCTGTAGTTGCTCAGATAGCTAAGGAAATGGACATTCTTACAGTTGCTGTTGTAACAAAGCCATTCCTTTTTGAAAGAGAACAGAAGATGCTTCAGGCAGAAAGAGGTATTGCCGAGCTCAGAAAATATGTTGATTCCCTTATCGTTATCCCTAACGAAAAGCTTCTCTGCGGCCTTGACAAGCCGCTTACAATGAAGGAATCATTCTCACTTGCAGATGATATCCTCAAGACAGGTGTAAGAAGTATTTCAGATCTCATCACAGATGACGGATTCATCAACCTCGACTTTGCTGACGTTTCAACTATCATGAAGGGCGCAGGATACGCTCACATGGCAATTGGTCACGGCGAAGGCAAGGACAAGGCAACAGATGCTGCAAAGGCAGTTATCTCAAGCCCGCTTCTTGAAACATCTATCTCAGGTGCTAACAGACTTCTCATCAACATTGTAATGTCAGAAGACGTTCTTGCAGAAGACGTTGATACAGCTACAAAGATGATCACAGATACAGCTGCTGATGACGTTGAATTCATCTTCGGTACAGCATTCAAGGAAGACATGCAGGATGAAATGACTATCACAGTAATCGCTGCTGGTTTCGGCGAACCAAAGAGCGTCATCAATGCAAGAGCTGAAAAGGCAGTAGTTGAACAGCCTGCTCCTGTAGTAGAAGTTCCTCCTGTTATTCCGCAGGCTCAGAAGCCGGCAGCAAAGCCGTCTATCTCATCTGATGAAGACGACCTTGATGCTATCTTCAAGATTCTTGACAATAAAAAATAATTACATACAGATTACGATACCAGAACGCACGATTTAACAATCGTGCGTTTTGTATTATTTGGAAAACTTTTTTTGTATAAAATAAACTATATTATTTAATAAAGCTTGGCAATAATTAGTAGTTGTAAAATCACTGTGTTTTATGGTATAATATAAGTACCGGAATCAGATTTAAAATGGTATATTATATATTCAGCTGACAGTCTGGTATGTCTTATTTCAGGAGGAAAAGAATTATGGACGAAAAGAACGAATTAGGGATTTTAAGAGAAACGAGTGGTCTTCAGAAGGGTTACGTGAAAGACGACGTTGATAAATATACAAACCAGCTTACAGCTGAAATAAAGGGGCTCAACGCAAAGGTTAAGACTCTTGAATCACAGCTCGAGGAAGCTAATGATAAATTAAGAGACGCTGAGGAACAGCTTGCATCTGCAAAGAACGGCGGAAGCGTATCTTCAGGAAGCGGACGTGAAGCTGAGCTTGAAGCAGAAGTAAAGACACTTACAAACAAGCTCAACTCAACAACAATCACACTCAGAAAACTTGAGGAAGCACTTCAGTCAGAAAAGAAGGCTCGTCAGAGTGAAAAAATGCTTTACGATGCTGAAAGAGGTTCTGAAGGCCGTCCTGCTATTTCTGCCGAGGCTGTCAAGGCTGCAGCCGCTGCCGTTGAAAACAGCGCTGATGTAGCTGAACTCAACAGTAAACTCTCAGAAAAGGACAAGGAGATCGCTGAACTCAAGGAAAGCCTTGCTAAGAAGGATAAAGAGATCGCTGATCTTGATGACAAGCTCAAGAATGCCAAGAGTTCTTCTTCATCTGAACCTGAATTCAAGAGCTCATTTGATATCGGTAACGTATTTATCGAAGCTCAGAACACAGCTAAGAAGATCACAGTAGAAGCTCAGACAGCTGCTGACAAGCTCGCTGAAGAAGCAAGAGAAACTGCTGAAAAGACTATAAACGAAGCTAAGGAAAAGGCTGAAGCAACAACCAAGGAAGCCAAGGAAAAGAGCGACAAGATGATCGCTGACGCTGACAAGAAAGCTAAGGAAATGGTTGAAAAGGCTGAGAAGAGTGTTGAAGACATCAACATCGAAGCAACCAATAAAGCTTCAGGACTTGACAAGATCTCAGAAGAAATCAGGTCAACATTCAAGACAGATCTTGACAAGCTCAAGGAAAACCTCAAGAGCATTACAGAAGCTATCAGCAAGGCAGAAGAAAACCTCAACAAGACTGTTGACGAAGCTGACAAGAAGATCGCTGATTACGGCAAGACAATGTTTGATAAGAAGTCACTTGACGAATACATCAAGACTCTTCCTGTACCAAAGCTTGTAAAGGATAATACAAACGGCAAGTCTCAGGAGAAGCCGGCATCAGGCGGCAACAACTGGGCTATGGATGACCTCGAAGCTCTTACAAAGCAGGTTGAATCTGCAAACAATGCAAAGAAGGATAACGGTTCTTCTTCAAATTCAAAGAATGAATCAGGAAGCGGTTCTGCACTCGGAAGCAATGCCGAAAAGTGGAAGAGTGACCTTGCTGCACTTGCAAAGGCTGCAGAGGTTGAAGGAATCTGATAATTCCGGACTGACGAAAAAGTTCACGTCAAAATCACTAAAAAAAACTTTAAAATTTTATATTTCCAAAAATCATAGCCTGTCTGAATGACGGGCTATGATTTTTCTGTGTATGGGCTCGAATATTTCTATTTTCTACCGGCCAAAAGTGACATATACTGCATACCAATGGAACATAATGGTCTTGACAAAAGCCCTGAGATATTGTATCATAGTAATCGCATGGTCAGGATATACACTATATCTTGTATTGGCATCGTGAAAACAATACTACATATTGAGGAGCGGTACACTTTATGATGAAAGTTCAGAAAAGAGACGGAAGAGTTGCAGCTTATGATCAGGGCAAGATCGTCAGAGCTATTAAAAAAGCAAATGCCGAGGTGCCGGAACGGGAAAAGATCGCAAGCAATTCTATCGAAGACATTGTAAAATACATTGAGAAGTTTGCTGAAAAGACCATTCTGAACGTTGAGAACATTCAGGACATGATCGAGTGCGAACTTGTTAAACAGGGTAAGTACACACTTGCTAAAAAATATATCATATATCGTTATCAGAGAGCCCTTCTCAGAAAGGCTAACACAACTGACGAATCCATCCTCAAGCTTATCAAGAATGAAAACAAGGAGCTTGCAGAGGAGAATTCGAACAAGAATACGATCCTTGCATCCACACAGCGCGACTATATTGCCGGTGAGGTATCAAGAGACCTTACAAGAAGAATGCTCCTTCCTGAAAGGGTGTCAATGGCTCATGACCAGGGTATTCCTCACTTCCATGATGCAGATTACTTCCTACAGCCTATATTCAACTGCTGCCTCATCAACATCGGTGACATGCTGGACAACGGCACAGTTATGAACGGCAAGATGATCGAATCACCTAAGAGCTTTCAGGTTGCCTGTACGGTAATGACACAGATCATTTCTGCTGTTGCAAGTAACCAGTACGGCGGTCAGTCAGTTGACATGATCCATCTCGGAAAATACCTCAGAAAGAGCAGAGACAAATATCTCCGCGATATGATCAATGAATTCAAGGATACTCTTGATGAGGAAACAATAAACAGAGTAGTTGATTTAAGACTCCGTGACGAACTCAAGTCCGGTGTTCAGACTATCCAGTACCAGATCAACACTCTCATGACTACAAACGGACAGGCTCCTTTCGTTACACTTTTCCTCCACGTTGATGAGAACGACGAGTACGCAGAAGAAAATGCAATGATTATCGAGGAGATCCTCCGTCAGAGATACGAGGGCATCAAGAACGAGGCAGGCGTAAATGCTACACCGGCTTTCCCTAAGCTCATCTACGTTCTCGACGAGAACAACTGCTTCAAGGGCGGCAAGTACGATTATCTTACTGAACTCGCAGTAAAATGTTCAGCAAAGAGAATGTACCCTGACTACATCTCAGCAAAGAAGATGCGTGAAAACTATCAGGGCAACGTATTCAGCTGTATGGGATGCCGCAGCTTCCTTTCACCTTGGAAGGATGAAAACGGCAACTACAAGTTTGAAGGCCGTTTCAATCAGGGCGTTGTAAGTATCAATCTCCCTCAGATCGGTATCGTTTCAGGCGGAAACGAAGAAGAGTTCTGGAAGATATTCGACGAAAGACTCGAACTCTGCTACGAAGCACTCATGTGCAGACACAAGGCACTTGAAGGTACACTTTCCGACGTAAGCCCGATCCACTGGCAGTACGGCGCTATCGCAAGACTTAAGAAGGGCGAAAAGATCGACAAGCTTCTCCACGGCGGCTATTCAACAATGTCACTCGGCTACATCGGCCTTTATGAAGTTACAAAGATCATGAAGGGCGTAAGCCATACTGATCCTGCCGGAAAGGAATTTGCTCTCCGCGTAATGCACCACATGAAAGAGACAACAGACCGCTGGAAGGAAAAGACCGGCATCGGATTTGCTCTCTACGGCACACCTGCGGAAAGCCTCTGCTATCGTTTTGCAAAGATCGACAGACAGCGTTTCGGCGTAATAAAGGACGTTACTGACAAGGGCTACTACACAAACTCGTATCACGTTGATGTTCGTGAAAAGATAGATGCTTTTGATAAATTCACATTCGAGAGCCAGTTCCAGAACATATCCACAGGCGGATGCATCTCATATGTTGAGATTCCGAACATAACAGGAAATCTTGATGCACTTAAGGATCTTGTAAAGTTCATCTACGACAACATCCAGTATGCTGAGTTCAACACCAAGTCAGATTTCTGCCACGTATGCGGATATGACGGCGAGATCATAGTAAATGATGAGAACCAGTGGGAATGTCCTCAGTGCCACAACAAGGATCACGCAATGATGACGGTTACCAGAAGAACATGCGGCTATCTCGGTGAGAACTTCTGGAATCAGGGCAAGACAAAAGAGATCAAGGAAAGAGTGCTGCATCTGTAATGAATTACGGGATGCTCAAAAAAAGGGATGTTGCCGATGGCATCGGCGTCCGTGTCTCGCTTTTCGTAAGCGGATGCACTCATCACTGCAAAGGCTGCTTCAACGAAGAGACCTGGGATTTCAATTTCGGTTCTCCTTTTGACGAAGCCGTCGAGGATGAGATAATCGCGGCACTTGCTCCTGACTATATAAGAGGTCTTACCGTCCTTGGCGGCGAGCCTATGGAAAAAGTCAATCAGAGAGCACTTCTTCCTTTTATAAAAAAAGTCCGTGAGACTTATCCTGAAAAGGATATCTGGTTTTACTCAGGGTACACCTTTGACACTGAACTTATCGGTGAGGGCAGGGCAGTATGCGAAGTGACTGCAGAACTGCTTTCGCACATCGACGTTCTTGTGGACGGCGAGTTCATAGAGGAACAGAAAAACCTGAGACTGCGTTTCCGCGGATCAGAAAACCAGAGAATAATCGATGTAAAAGCTTCGCTTTCATCAGGGAAAACAGTTCTTTACGAACTTCCGGACTAAATATTAAAAAAATAGGCCTGCGCAGAAAAAATGCTGCGCAGGCTTCTGTTATATCCATTATCAAATCAAATAAAAAATTATTAAAGGAGAAAAACAATCTATTAATCAAATAATAACGTAAAATCAGAATTATCCACGCTGATTTCTGAATAAACCAGCGGTTACAAAACGGGTATCAGACGACGGCTGCGAACGAGCCGGATTTCCTGTCAAAGAAAAATACCTTGTCTGACAGAGTGTCGTCCGGACCGAATATCCTGTTGGTCTCGGTCACGTTGCGCTTGATACTTGTCGGATCAATGGATCCTTTCTTGTGTATCATAGCTTCGTGTATGCTGGTGAAGGCGACGTAGAAACTGTCGTCAAACATCTCTGCCAGTTTTTCTTTCACCCCCGGATAGAACATAGCTATAGCCCCGTTGGTCTTCCTGTTTGTGGTCACAAGCGCTACGTTGTCCGGCTTAAGTCTGCGGGTCTTAAAGTCCTTCGCCATGAAGGCGCTCTCGTGTTCAGGTGTGTGCTCAATGTCGAAAATATTTGTATACAGCCTTGGCAATGCATAGGTGCCGGTATTGTTCATAGTGATCTTCAGCAGCTCATCGAAGTCAATACCCCATTCCTCGAAAACGGTAAATGGAACTTTTATGGTGTTTAAAATGCCGTTTTCCCTGTCGTCAAGAACAATGGCGTACAGGACAAGTGCGATGTCCTCGAAGACTCTGTAGACACAGCCTTCAAGCTTTGTGCGGTTGCTCTTAAGATTGAGAGGACGGATTATCAGTCTGTCCTTTACCTTTTCATAAGAAAAGAGTGAGTCAGTAAGTTCTCCGGCAGAGTTCTTTATGTACTGCGCATAGCGTATGTTTTCAACGGCAATACTGATGACAGCATCCCACCCCTTTTCTTCATAAACCTTTTTTAGCGATGCGGCTTTCAGCAATACTGAACCTTTTCCGTGTTCTTCTTCGTTTCCTATGTCGAATACTGCAAAGTCTCCAAGCAGTGCGTCACATTCGATGCGGAAGTATTTCGTGTTTACCTCCCTTATGAATGATTCGGCTTTTGTGTCCCCCGGTGCCGCTTTTTCTCCTTTGCAGTGCATGGTGAGCACAGCGTGTGTTTTTCTGATCTCCTGTGATTCCCTTAGAGTTTCCTCAAGAGCTGATGTAAAAGTGTTGCAATTCATTTTCAAATCTCCTTGTAAAATAATAAAATCTCTGGCCTTTTCGAACCAGTGATTCCATAATAACACAATGG
>JBGUVZ010000327.1:0-2774 GCA_045220685.1 Oscillospiraceae bacterium
GATTCTACAGGTAAAGGATTTTATCATTGAAGGTCTTGAAAATAATTTCGAGGCTAAGATGCTCTATGATTATCTGGAATTCAAGAAAGCTGTGTCGATGCCGTATGTTACATTTCTAAGACTGATCCGGACTAAGATTATAAATGCTCAATCAATTTCGTCGTGGAAATTTGGTGAAAAAATAGACAAACTTGATGAACTGTCAAAGAAAACCGGTTCCACAACCGAAACAAAAAAAGAACAAGTCAACGCTGAAAAGAAGGAAAACAAGCCACAGCTCGTTGCACCTTCGTTTTCCAACTGGGACGGTGATTCAACTAAATTCATTGATGAACTGGTAGGTAATTAAGGAGGTAACTATGACTAAACAGGTTCATTTCATCATGCAGGGTAAGGGCGGTGTCGGTAAAACGCTTATATCTACTATTCTTACTCAATATCTATTGAGTATTGATAAGAAGGTGTTGTGTCTTGACACTGATCCGGTAAATAAATCATTTACCAGATTTAAATCGCTGAATGTGGATTCTATTCCGTTGCTTAAAAACGATAGTATTGATCCGCATAACTTTGATTTGATGGTTGAAAAGATTATTACCAGTGACGTTGATGCGGTCGTTGTTGATTCCGGTGCATCTACTTTTATTCCTATTAACAAATACATTGCATCATGTAACCTATTTGGCTTTCTGAAAGAAGCTGACTGTTCTGTGTGTCTGCATTCAGTCATTGCTGGCGGTCAGTCTGCTGATGATACGTTGATGGGGGTTGCCGGTATTCTATCGACTTATTCTAAATTTGATCCTGCTCCTGAGATTGCTATTTGGATGAATAGCTATAACGGTGATATCCAGTGGAAGGGTAAAGGTTTTACAGAGACTAATACTTATATCGATCACAAGGAAGCTATCAAGTATTTAATTGATATGCCAAATCTTGATCCAATGCTTTTCGGTAAGGATTTTGAACTGCTGCTTAAAAGCGGTCATACATTCGCTGAGGCTATGCAGGATGATACTATCACGCTAATGTCCAAACACAGGATTAAGACTGTTAAAGATCGTTACTTTGCTGTCATTCAAGCCGCAGGGATCAACTGATGAATAATATGTCTGACAGAGAAGAACTTCTGAAGGATATTCAGAGCAGGTTTAACATCCGGGTTATGCCGGATGATCCATCTTTGGTTGCCTGGTATCTTCAATCTCAGATCTTGAATGAATTCAATGCTACTTTGAAGACCATTGCAGAACAAAGGGTTAAAGATTTGAATTTAGTCAGGGAACTGAGTGACAACTTCAATCTGAATATGAATGCAGCTATTCAGGAGTCAATTACTACTATCCTGGAACTATCTGAAACAAAACTGGTACGTGATACGCTTAAATCCAGACAAGAAGCAAATCAAGCTGTTCTATCCGGCATTAATGCAGCTCTGACAAAAGTGGATGAAACCTTTAACAGTCAGTGTGCCAAACTGGAAAAGATAGTAAACAAGACCCAGAAGAAAAGAATTCAGGATAATGTTCTTATCTTTGGTTCTGGCATTGTGGTGGGGCTGATTATGACTGTGATTATGGCGGCAACGATACTGATGCTTAGATAAATGAGCGATCATGTTCCTGAAATGTTTAGGAACATGGTTGTTTTTCTATTATTTCCTAAAAAAATTAGGTAACAATAGAAAATATTTCCTAATTTATTTAGGTAAGATTTCCTAAAAAAATTATGAAAAAATATCTTGTATTTCCTAAAAAAATTAGGTAATATATAAGTGTTGAATGATTCAGGAGATTGATATGTCAGCATTATATTTTGAACGTCAGGCTAGTGGTTACAAGGTTAGAAGAGCATTAAAGAAAGACGGTAAAACCGTTTTGGAAATGGTTGGTACTATCGTTAAAGAAAATGATTACAGTCGTGAGTATAAACCGAATGTTGATATTGATGGTAATGTTTCCGGTTGGTACGGATCATTCCATGATAAGTCAAATTTTCTGCGCTATCTGGATAAGGCTATTCATGAGGTTAAACAACCTTATATGTTTGTCTATTCAAAGAATTTTAATGAGATGCTTCATGATGAAGAATATCAACAGGTTATGCAGATGCTTATGAAGCTTAATTCCTATAAGGAAAGAATAGCAGAAATAAATGCACTCCAGGAATACGGTAGAAAACTGCTATCAGAACTGACAGGGTTTTCAAAGAGTGAACTTAAAGAGCAGGTAACCAAAGTTCCTAAAATTTTAAAATAGTTCTATGTGGGTGATATAACCAACATAAATCATAGGTAATATTATGAGTAAGATTACTTCTCCAATTATAAAAATGGATTATGAAAACCTTCTGAAAGCTTTGGATAAAACACACACATTGAGTGTTGCTGATGTTTGCGAATTTTTAAAGGTAGGTAGAAATTGGGTGAGTGAATATATCACTTCTAATGTGCCTCATATTTTTATTCAGGGAACTAGATCAATTCCTAATTGGAGAGCAATCATTAATTGCCATTTGAATAAATCCGATTCGGAACTTATTTGGTTTAATCCGGATCAGTTGTTTTCATTCCTGGAAAACAGCATTGCAGCTTTCTCACGGCAGACTGTTGCAGTAAGTCCGTTTGCGTTAATGACAGATGATGCAATTCAGGCTTTATACCGTGATTTTGAAAAAAATTATGATAGCGAAAATGCGTTGCTGTTATCGCAATACCTTCCGGTAAATGTGGCAGAAATGGAATCATATTCTATTGGTGTAACGGCACGTTCAAA
>JBGUVZ010000328.1:0-2654 GCA_045220685.1 Oscillospiraceae bacterium
TCTTCTTACTGGTTTTCCTCTTAACTCTGAACTTACCGTGTTTGCTATGTCCACAGATTAGTGTGTAAATCCTAGAAAGGTAAACGTCTCTGGTTTTGTTCCGCGTTTTCTGCAGTTCTCTTTATGAGCTTGGAATAGTTTCTTAAGTTGTTGATAGTGCTTCTTTGACAGGTTCTATTATGTCCTCTTTTTTCGAATAATAATCAACTTTGGACAATCCGTTCCACACATAGATTTTCATATTTCTCTCCATATTCCTTTCATTTTATTTAACAAATCCTCAATAGAGTCTGCTAGCTTAATTGAATCACGATCTCCAACACTAACCGCTGATACCTCAGCTGTATCATTATTCACATGAACTAGATAGCTATCAATTCCATCAACATTACAGTATGTTCCTAATAAAAAATAATTATGATCACTCAGAAAATGTGTTTCTTCAGTACTTCTCATTCTTCTCAACCATTCATTAGCATCTGTACCAGGAAGCAACGAATCTAAAGAAATAATAATCGAACAATCATCAATAACTATTTTAGCTTCTAAATCTCTAAACCAATACGTGCTCAAATATTCCTTTAATTGGGGATGTATAGAAAATCCACAGTGTTTCTCAATTTTATCAAATGATACCGGCTCCGTCTGAAGCAGAGGTCTCCAAATTGCATAATCATCTTCCAACGTTTCTGACAAAATCAAAGTTCTTGAAGCTGGACCTTTTATATAAGGAACAACAGGTAATTTTCCTGTCGCCTCTAAGCTATCATTATCCATCTCCTCAAAAAACGTATCAAACGCTTCTTTCATGCTCATAAAAATCGTCTCCTATGTTGTTATTGTTTAAAATTAAAATTTGTATGCAATACATATTTGCACTATGAAAATGCAATATAATGATTATTTCATTTTGAAGTATATTTTGTCAACGATGTTTCATTAAAAAATGAATGCAGCGGCTTCAAAAGTCACTGCACTGTCTTAATTCAAATCTGTTTTTTACCGGCAGTCTGAATTTGTATTGTATCTGGTATTAAAAGCTTGATGTACCTGTCTTACAATGTTTCTTAAGAACTTCTTTATGCCTACTGTCGTAAGGCGACCTTTCTTTATCATTTTATAAGTCTGAACACCTGTTCAGATGTAAGTTCTAGATTTTTCTGCGTTGTTTCAGGATTCATCGCTTCTTCGAGGCTCATAGGCTTTCGGAGTACCGAAAAGCATGCATCTATACCGCATGAATTTAATGAGTTGTCAGTGACTTTAAGCATTCCTGCAAATGCTATGACGGTCTTATTGTATTTCTTTGCCGCAGCAGCTATACCAGCCGGTACTTTACCCATCAGGCTCTGGTCATCGAGACAGCCTTCACCGGTAACGACTACATCTGCATTTTCTATTTCCTTTTCAAGTCCGGAAGCACTTATCATCAGTTCTATTCCCGGAACAAGTTCGGCATTAAGGAATGAACGGAATGCAAATCCCAGTCCGCCAGCCGCTCCGGAACCAGGATAATTCCTGTCAGCGTCCGGATATTTCTTCTCTGTAAAATCAGCAAACTTTTCAAGCCATGAATCCATTTTAATTACATCATCAGGGTGAAGACCTTTCTGAGGACCGAATACTGCAGAACAGCCTTTATCTCTGCACAGAGGATTCTTTACATCGCAGGCAATACGGAAATGACAGTCTTTTAGTTCCGGAATAACATTACGGTCATCTATTAAAACAATATTTTCAAGCCCTTTTCCGTAAATGCTTACGGGCTTGCCGTCATTTCCATAGAATTCATATCCGAGAGCCTTAAGCATACCAATACCGCCGTCATTTGTGGCACTACCGCCTATTCCAATGATAAAATCACGACAGCCGCGATTTAGAGCATCGGCAATCATTTCGCCTACGCCATATGTAGTTGTATTCATCGGATCTCTTTCGTTTTCTGCCAGAAGCGGCAGTCCGGCAGCGGACGCCATTTCCATTACGGCAAGTTTCTTTGATGGATTAATTCCGTAAGAAGCATTTATCTTTCTGTTCAGCGGATCAGAAACTAAAACAGTTACTTTTTCGCATTCAAGGTTGCTTATCAGAGCATTTGTAAGCCCTTCCCCGCCGTCGGAAACCGGTTTTACAATAACCTCAGCATCCGGATGAGCTTTCAGTATTCCCTTTTTAACAGCCGCTCCGGCCTGCTCAGATGAAATACAGCCTTTGAATGAATCTATTGCAATTACTACTTTCATATTATATCTCCGTTAAGAATTATTTATATAGATTATAGCACGATGAAGTGGTGAAATCAAATTATAAACTAAAAGTCAGGAAAATTAATCTTGACACATCCTGTCTTATATGATATAATAACCACATATTTTCGAGAGAGGTGAGAAGATGAGAAGATAATCTGCTTTTGAACGCATAAATTATGAATACAGTGTATGTGGTATATGTGAAAATATATGCTGTAGTTTTGTGCTGCCAAAAGTGGATTATGTTCTCATTACCTCTTTTTGCTTTTATACTATCATCGGCAGGACTGCTATGTCCGTGCTTTGAGGTTATCTGTAACATATCGGAACTGTTTGGCGGCAAACGGTTCCGTTTTTTGTTAGCGGAACAGCAAAGGAGGAATGTTTATGTCACAGATAAGAGCT
>JBGUVZ010000329.1:0-5741 GCA_045220685.1 Oscillospiraceae bacterium
CGGAAATTAAAGTGCCTGACACCATAAGTATCGATTCAATTTTGTCAACCATTTGCGATAATGAAATCACCATACAGCAAATAGGCGAATTTATGTATAACTTAGATTTAATATCAGATAAAAACATTTCCGATAATAATAATCGCGAAGCAATAGCGCAATACGTAAAAAATCGACTGGAAATAATTGAAGGCTTTAATGAAGATTGTAAGACTATAGAAAATGTTGATAAGGATGCTGATTTTGAAAATAAGCAGTATTATTTTGATAAAATACTTTCTGAAGGAGAAGTTATTATACTTAATTCTGTGGAAGTTGCTTATGATTTGAGTGAGCCCAATGTGATTTATTATACATCTCAAAAAATAGGAGTAGATGTTACTAAAGCTGATAATATATGGTTAAGATTTTCAGAACCAATTGACAGTAATCACTATATTTTAGTGGCTTCTGAGAACGGTCTATCTGGCAAAGTAGTTATGTTCGGTTCTTTTCTGAATGAAAATGGAATGTATTATCTTGAGGCTAAGTGTCAGAATATCCGTTTGGATTTTTCCTCAAACAATCTCTCATATTATCTTGTTTTCGATAATAAGGATCACACGAAGCATTACGCTGTAGAGATTACTATTCAGACAGAAGAACTTGCAACAGATGATTATTATCTTTGCATTGATTTTGGAACGAGCAACACGACAGCGGGTACCTGGAGAAAAGACACGCAGGAACCTGAACTGGTTCAATTTGATGATGTTTCTGAAACCGGAAAGCCAAATAGTTACCTTTTACCGACAATTGCGTATGTAGAAAGTGCTGAATCAAAGGAGAATGTAAATTTCCTCTTTGGGTATGAAGCAAAGAAACGCCTGATAGAAACTGATTATCAGCCTAAAGGCAGTATTTTCTACAACATTAAACAGTGGGTATCTCTAGAAGAAGATTACATGATTGATTGCCATGACGAAAATAATCACTCTGTTAAACTGCCAGTTCATGACATTATCTCGGCATATCTCAGATATGTAGTTTCTCAGGCTGAGATTAAGTTAAAAAAGAGATTTGTAAAATTTCACTTTTCAGCCCCTGTCAAACTGAAAGCACGCTTGTTTGAAATTGTCTCAAATACATTTAAGAAAGAGGACGGTTACACTATCGTTCCGCCAAATGAGTCATTGGATGAGGCTATCGCAATTATTTATGAAAGAATATCCGAACTGAGAGAAGAATATCTGAATAATACTCTAAAATCTACCGGTGAGGTTATGATTATTGATTGTGGCGGAGGTACTACGGATGTTGCTCGTTGCAAATACGCTTTCTCCCAAACAGATACAGGTGTGAAATCAAGGATAAGAATTCAGTCTGTGAACGGACAGAATTTCGGCGGAAATGAATTGACATACCGAATTTTCCAGCTTCTTAAAATCAAACTTAGTGATTATTACAAATCTGAGGGTCAGTCCGGAAACATACAGATTACGAGTATCGACGATCTGGTAAGCACATCTGCTAATGAGTACCTTAGTACTGTTGACCGCTATATAAAGCAGATAATTGCTGGAGAAAAGCCTGTATTTACATATTATGATAAGCTTGACGAAGCAAGCAAAGTTGCTGAATGGGTTCTTCCAACTGATTTTTCTAATCCTAAGATAGTTCAGGGTAAGAATCTGAGAGCACAGGCACAAAGAAATTTCAATTACCTTTGGAGCTGGGCTGAGCGTATCAAGATTGAATTCTATACAGGCGAGAGCCGTGCTTACTTCCGATTTGCAGAAGAGGAACTGATCCGAACCGATAAGGCGTTATATTTCTATGCTGATCCAACCGGAGAGGAAACGCCTTCAAAACTTCCGCTGAAGAAGCAGACAACTGTTCCGGATATCGCAATTAATATCAAAGAACTGACTGCATTACTTAGCCCTCAGATTTATTTCATACTCTCAATTATGCTGCTTAAATCAAATGGTACAGAGCTTGTCTTTGATTCTACGGACAGCCAGAATGCTAGGATGCGTTTGTCAGGACAGTCTTGCAAAATAGAGTTATTCCGTGATTTACTGAAAGAGTATATCCCTGGAAGAATAACTCGTGATAGTTCCCGTGAACAAACTTCATCTATTCAGATGAAACTTGCATGTGTCAAAGGCTGCATTCAGTACTTACTGGAGAGGCAGCTTGGCTTGGTAGCCACAACTATACAAATTGATCCTCCTAGCATAAATTATCGTGTGACTGTTAAGCAGGATTCTCTTAACAGTGAAACAGAATTGCTGAACGGACGTTTGATTCAGCAGCATGATGATATAAAACAAATGGGCAAGATCAAGCTTGTAACACGTCCGTTTGCAGAGGGAGATATTTATTACACCGTCTATAATAATATCGTTAGCAGTAATACACCTGAGAAAAAGGATGTTATCAAGATTTCTACCGATTTATTGACTAACTACACTGCATATTCTGACATCAACATCTTAATCAACAGAGTTAAACAGTCTGCACTTTCTGGTATTGATGAATATTGCTTTGAACATGAGGGTAAAACAGAATCAGTGATTGACCGGTTAAAAACAGATATCGAGGCTATAACCACTGATACAACAGAAAAATTAATTTATTTTGTTGTTCCTAACAATGATGGATGTGGATTCGTTTTGTGGCAAATCGTGAAAAAAGATGAGCACGGAGAACGCCAATACTACTTGTCTAAACCAAGTATGATCGATTATTTGCCTGATGTAGTGATTTCACGTTTCGATGGGAAAAATTGTTTCTGATGTCTTGGAAACATAGAAAATACGTTCAACTTTATTTTGCATTTCATTACAGTTTATTTGAAACATTTATAACGGCGGCATGCTGATCGTTATGATTAGTATGCTGCCGTTTTCTATTGCACCGCAGGTGCAACCATTTTAGCACATAGCGGATTGAGAAAAGTATAACAGAATTTCGCTTGACAGCCACGGAATTAACTGGTATAATAAAATATACCAGTTAATATGATGCAAAAGACGTGTTTATGGAGGATGAGAATGACTGATTTTGAATTGCCTGAAATTGTATATCACGGAACAGTTTCAGTACACAAGGAAAGTATAGAAAGCGGTATCGATATTAATAAAGGCTATAAATCTGTTGATTTTGGTCAGGGCTTTTATACTACTCCTGATTATCACCAGGCATTGAATATTGCTTTGGCAAGGACAAATGCATATAATTTAAGACATAAAAAGGGTTCAGTGGCATATCCGATGGTCATAACTTTTCATTTGGACAGGGAAAGTTTAAATACTTATAAAGGCTTGATATTTGAAAAAGCGGATGACAGATGGAAAGAATTTGTTTTTAATAATCGTGTTGGCATTGACTTTTCAGTATCGAAGTTTTATAATAAAAGTGGAAAGTATAGTTATGTATATGGCTGTGTAGCTGATTCTAATATTACTGAAATGGTTGGTAGTATCAGAGAAGGACGAAGCAGTTTCGGTGAATTTGCTGATAAGCTTAAACCATTAAAAAGTAATTCATATGTGCAGCTATCGTTTCATTCATCAGAAGTAGTGAAATTGTTAACACTTGATAAAATAGATATTATAGACAAGGAGGTTGCCTTCTATGGTTAAGTATGAAAAGACAATAGAGTTTATAGCCAAGTCAATTAGTGAAAAGTATTCTTTAAGCTATGAAGATGCAATCAAAATAGTTTATGATTCATTTTTGATTGAACTTTTGAAAGAAAATTTTGAGTATGTAACTCATTATGATGCGGATTACTGGGCTGAAGAAATAATGAATGATACTGTAATGGTATAAAAACCAGCGGCGGCATGCTGATCGTCAAGATCAGCATGCTGCTGTTTTTTTATTGCACCGCAGGTGTCGCCATTTTGCTGAAATCGTACAAATATCATTGACTTGCAGTACGAATTTGTATACAATATAATTGAACAAATACGAAATGATTTGAAGAAAACGACGGCGAAAATCAGGCCTGCAGGTGCGTTTTCGAAAAAAATAAAAATTTTTTTCAGAAATCCTGTAACATTATTCGTTTTTTTCTGTCATTGAAAGTGAAAGGATATTTCACCGGTAAAATATTCAGACCAGGAGAGCATTATGGAAGACAAAGAGATAATAGCCCTGTATAATGAAAGATCCGAGAAAGCTATTACTGAGACCGATATCAAGTACGGCAGATATCTGCGTAAAATATCGGACAACATTCTCGGTGACAGGGAAGATACTGAGGAATGTATGAATGACAGTTATCTCAAAGTGTGGAACTCGATTCCGCCTCAGTTTCCGAAGATACTGAAGGCCTTCATTGCGAGGATAACCAGAAATACAGCTCTCAATATCTATGAAAAAAGAAAAGCTTCCAAAAGATGCAGCTCCGAAGTCGCCCTTTCACTTGAAGAACTTGAAGAATGTCTGGAAGGCGGGGAGAACGTTATATCGATGGTCGAGAATAAGGAAGTTATGAAGGCCCTCGATGATTTTCTCGGAACCCTGGAAAAGAAAAAAAGGATCTGCTTCCTGCAGAGATATTTCTACCTGGAACCGTTAAAGGATATCGCCGAAAGAAACGATATTTCCGAGGCGGCTCTCAGGACCATGCTTTGCAGAACGAGAACAGATCTGAAAGAATTCATAAAAAAACGCGGACTATTCTGACAGGAGTAATAAGATGAGTGATAATACAAAACAAAGCGGTGCGCTTCTCAGAAATTTTGGAGGGATATCTGAAAAGTACATAGCTGAAGCTGATCCGGAGCGGAAACCGGAAGGCAAAAAAATATCAAAGGCAAAGATATTTTTCATATGCGCCGGATATGCAGCGGCGATCCTGCTGTTCATAACAGCTAATCTTCCTGACAGAAGCGACAATGACAATTATACGCCGGTGGTAACGAGCGTTACAGCTGCAGACAGTCAGATGACGGAAGGAACAATGGTGACGACTTCCGTTACATCAGTCAGAGCTCCTGAAACAACTTCAATCACGGAAAATACGGTCGTTATTCCTGTTGAGGGAACGCTTGTAACGAATCAGACAGGGGTAAATGAAAATATCATCATTACAGATGAAACCAGGAAAAATGAAGGCGGTAATGAAGAAAAGCATGAAGAGCAGCCGGCAGTTCAGATCCCTGAAACAGTGACCGAAAAGCCAGCAGTTCAGATCACTGAAACAGTGACCGAAAAGCCTGATGCAGTTAAAGAGACAGTTCTTGTAACTGACGTAAAGGAAATAAAAACTGTCGACAAAGATCTGCAGTCCGGAGTATATGGAAAGAATATAACCTGGCAGTACGATACCGGAAATAAAACACTTACGTTAAGCGGATCAGGTCCTATGGAATTTGATCTTTCTGACGAAGATGAAGATGTCTACGTTTTTGAAAACAGATACAGCTGGGCTGGCGATGTGGAACATGTAGTTGTATCTGAAGGAGTGGAATCTTTAAGCTATGAGGCATTCTGGAAATTTGCTTCACTGAAGACGGTATCGCTTCCGGAAAGCCTGAAAGAGATCGGTTCTGAAGCATTCAAAAACTGTGTTTCACTTGAAAGTGTCACTATTCCTTCAGGTGTGACTGAAATTCGTTTGGGAACATTCATGAACTGTAATTCACTTGAGTCTGTAAATATACCCGAAGGCGTAACAAGTATTAATGAGGAGGCTTTCAAGGGTTGCTGCTCACTCAAATCTTTAGTGATACCGCAAAGTGTAA
>JBGUVZ010000330.1:0-2043 GCA_045220685.1 Oscillospiraceae bacterium
ATCTCACCCGTCAGATCATTTCTGTCTTCAGTAACTGTTCTGCCGTCATCAGTTATTTTTACTGTGGCACTGTCAATTACCTTAAACATATCTGTTCTGAAGGAACCGTTGTAAAACCCCGGCATTACCTTTTCAAGCGGTACGTCTGTCCCGTCTATATTTACTGTTACTTTTGTATCATCTGAATATTCCTTGAGTTCGACAGTATAAAAGACATCCACCTTCTTTTCCTTAAAATCAGGATTTCTCGTCACATACGAAAGTCTTCTGAAATATGTGCTGCTCTCCTCGATCTCACGTCGAAGATCTTCAATCTCAGACTTAAGCTCGGCAATTTCTCCGGAATAATTCTGCGCATGTGAATTCGTTCTCTGACTAAATATCAGTGTACCGTAAAGCATCAGAAACATGAATATCATATACACAACGAAGAACATAATTTTCGGCTCCGGAACTGAAGTATGTGTTCCGCGTGCCTCGCCTTTTGCCACCTTGTCAAGTCGTCTGTTATAAAGAAAAATGCAGAGTGCCAGCATTGTAACTGCCAGAATACCACATACAATAAGTACAGATTTCATTATTCCCATTTTCCATTCCTCCTCAGAAATCAAAGAATTTACGGAATTCACTGTAATAGCTTCTGGTCACATCCACCAGTGTTCCGTTCGTCATTGTCAGTACATATTTCATCGAAAGTGCCGGTCGTATCTTCTTCACATGTTTCCGTGAAATGATGACCGACTTGCTTATTCTTAAAAACTCTTTCGGATCAAGCTTCGTTTCAAGCTGATAGATACGCTCCTGTGAATAGTAAGTATCATTAAGTGTATGTATCTCGATATCCTTGCCGTAGGATTCGATAAAAACTACCTCATCCGCCGAGATACGAAGCGCCTCCCTGCTTTCGCTGCGCGCTGCGAGAAAAGAAGCGTACCCTGAAGATTCCGATATCACATATTCCGCATCCTCATCAGTCTCAATGCCATGTTCCGCAAGAAATTTTTCTATTAAACTTTGTTTTTCATCTGAAACAGAAATCCGAAACTTCATTCTCATACCTCCCTTTCTGTAATTTCAGTATAACATAAACCGCTCCGATAAAAAAGAGTCCGGAAACAAGATGCACCGGAATCGGGAATGAGTTGCACTATGGTGGCGCCTTCGGCGCAGTTAAAAAACAGAGCCCGTTAAAAAACGGCCTCTGTTTACTTTGTTCTTAGTTATCAAAACATTTGTTATGTTCAAAATCTCACGCTCCGAAAATCCAGCTTAATCAGAGTTTCTATTGCACTTTTATGTTCTCTTTAAACATCTTCTCAGGAAGGAAACTTCTGTACAGTTTAAGATAATATTCTCTCACTTCATCCTTAGAGTGTTTCTTTCCAAGATCAAGTTCAAGGAGTACAAAATCCACGCAGAAAGCTGTGGCATTTACTCCTGTAGCGATGTATCTGTTATGGAGATAAAAATCTATACGTCTTTTTCTCAGTTCAAGTTTCTCACCGGCAGTTCCGTCAGGTGATTCAGCTTCGCAGATCACCATTTCTGCATCGGATAACTGACTGTAAAGCATAGCAAGAAACTCAGATCCTACACCTTTTCCCCTCATGCCGTCCACTGTGGCAAAATAGTCAAGGAGATAGTATTTTCTGTCTTCATTTAAAACCGCAAAATAAGCATAGCCGCATAATTTATCTTCATCAAAAATTCCGTAGCAGACGTACTGACCGTTATCAAGTGAATAAAATATCCTCGCAAGCGGCTTTAGTTCGTCCTTAGGAAAGTCGTTTTTCATGTATCGGTTGTAAGTATCTGCGATCTCATTTCGCGTAAGTGTTCTGCATTGGTACATTGAATCAACTCCTAACCATTATAGTATGAACTATGGCATAGGTTTTGTCAATGGAAATATTTGCATCAGATTTGCGTATCCCCGCACTTGACTTATCCCCTGTGATATGGTACACTTTGTTCAAGGAAATAATAATCTGATACAGTGAAAGTCGGGGCTTTTTCTGACTTTCACTGTGTTTTACAGGAAAG
>JBGUVZ010000331.1:0-4683 GCA_045220685.1 Oscillospiraceae bacterium
TATATTTGTTGCATAGCGAAGAGCTGCAGCTATGTCATGGGAAATCATTATGATTGTTATTCCCTCGTCATTGAGTTCCTTTATAAGCTCGTACATCTCGGCTGTAACCTTCGGATCAAGTCCGGATACAGGTTCGTCAAGTAGAAGAACTTTTCTTGTGGCACACAATGCTCTTGCAAGAAGAACACGCTGCTGCTGGCCACCTGAAAGTTCACGGTAGCAGCGGTCTGCAAGATCACTTATACGCATTCTCTTCATATTTTCCGCTGCAAGTGCCTTTTCTTCTTTGTTGTAGAAAGGTCTGAGTCCGCATCTGCTCTGACATCCTGACAGAACTATCTCACGTACAGATGCAGGAAAATCGCGCTGTACGATCGTCTGCTGAGGCAGATATCCTATCTCATTGGTCTTCAGACCGTCGCCTGTTATTATCTCCCCTTTTACAGGAGGCTGCAGATGCAGCAGTGTTTTCATAAGTGTGGATTTACCTGAGCCGTTTTCGCCGACTATACACAGGTAATCTCCTGCACTTACTGTAAAATTAAGATCTTCGGCTATTGTACGGTTGTCGTAGCCGAGTGAAAGATCCTTAACTGTAAGCAAAGCCATTACTTTTCCTCCTGCTTAAGCGCTTCCTTAAGAGTTACAAGATTTTCTTTCATTATGGAAATATAGTCAGCACCGTTTTTAATATCCTTGGAAGTGACTGACTGCATTGAATTGAGTGAAAGAACTTTCTGATTTCTTTTCTTTGTGCTGTTTACAACTGTATCAGCTATTCTGTGGTCTGAACCTTCGATCGTGATAACTGAATCAAGCGACAGCTCATCAGCCTTGTCTGCAAGGAAAGTGATAGTTTCAAAGCTTGCTTCTGTCTCAGCTGAACATCCGACAAAAGCGGCATAATATGTGAGGCCGTAGTCATCGGTCATGTAACGGAACGGAAAACGGTCTCCGAAAAGGAGTGTCTTTACCGGAGCCGCAGCAACTGCAGACTGATACTCGGCATCAAGAGCATTTATTTTTGAGATGTATTCATCAGCGTTCTTTCTGTAAACTGAAGAATTATCAGGATCTGCTTCACTTACAGCTTCTGCAATACTGTCAACGCACTTTGATGCGTTTTTAAGTGAGAGCCAGATGTGTTCATCGTATTCTTTTTCGTCTTCATTTTCGTGATCATGATCCTTGTCGTCGTGGTCATGCTCATCTTCTTCCTGCATGCCTTCAACGACTTCCTCTTCCTTAACGGATTCACCAAGAACATCCATAAGGTCAACAACGATCATTTCGCTGTTATTCGCTTCCTTAAGAACATCGTCCACCCACTTCTCTGATTCGCCGCCGATATATACAAAAACGTCGCAGTTTGAAATTGTCAGAATATCATCAGCAGATGGCTGGTAGCTGTGAAGATCAACACCGCTGTCAAGAAGCATTGAAACTTCAGCGCCGGAAGCATCATTTCCGAGAATATTTTTAGTCCAGTCATACTCAGGGAAAATGGTAGTTACGATCTGAACTTTACCGTCTGAAGATCCGTTTCCTGCTTCTGAAAATGATTCCGGCAGAGATATTGTCTGTCCGCCATCTGATGAACAGGCTGTAAGACTGCCTGCAAGAACTGCCGATGCTGCTAAAAGTGATAATAATTTATTCAACAAAAAAACCTCCGTGTTATATACAGTTTTCGCAAAGTCCGTAGAATACGGTTCTTATCGGATCAAGCTTGAAACGGTGATCCTTGAAAAGATGCTCCTGTATTTCCTCCAGTTCATCGCAGTTAAGATGAATAAGCTTTCCGCACTTCTGGCATTTGCAGTGATAGCATACTTCCCCTGCATCATGATGATGATCATTGCCTACATATTCAAAACATGCCGGACTGTTTCCGTCAATAATGTATTTATTTATTATACCTTCATCCACAAGGCTTTCGAGCTGACGGTAGATGGTTGACTGACCGATGGACTCGCCCTGTGATCTGAAGTATTCATAAACGTCACTTGCTGTGATGTGTTTGCCCTGAAATTTTTCAAGGTATTCAATCAGTATTTCGCGCTGCTTTGTTTTATATTTTAAACGTGTATTCATAATATAACCTCCCAGCATAATTGAGAACCATTCTCAATTATAGCATTGTGGTCTCGCTTTGTCAATACATTTGAGAATGATTCTTATTTTTATTTTCATTTTCATATTTCTCTAAAAAACCGGTTTATATGTAAAATGCCATAAAAAAGATCAGGCAGAAGTATGTGCTGCCTGATCTGTATTTGATATTATCTGAGTTCAAAATCAACGTCAACGTGATAGATCATCTGCTGAACTGCAAGACCATCTACTGTTGCGTCCTTTTCCCTCGCCTGGTCGATAACATTTTTGAGTGAGCTCATCGATACGAACTGACTGAAAACTTCATCTCTCTTCTGCCTGTCGCCGAGAATATCAGAATTGAACACCCTGAAAACTGCCTCCTGGATAGGCATATAGTCCGAAAGCTGTGAACGGAAAGCTTCAGCGGCCTGATCATCAGGTCTTAACAGCATAATACCGTCACCTATGTGAAGCATATCGGCAAATACACGCTCAGCGCACATTTCCGGAATGAAGCAGTGACATTCTTCAGCAAGAGTACGGTCACCGGTGATATTCGCTGTATCATCCACAATGCTCATAAATTCTTCTTCCGTGGTGATCTTGCTGTAGAGTTTCATATATTCAGCTACCGCTTCAAAAAGCTTTTCCTTTCCGGCTTTTCCTGCGTAGCGGTACTTTTTAATTGTAGAATCATCCTGTACTATAAAGAAAAACTGCTTTTCAGAAACGAATCCGTCTATATTCCAGTTATCCGTAACTGTTTCAAGCTTTTTACTGAGATACGGTACCGGAACGTCATTGATACGGCATTCGCAGATAACATTTGAACCATTCTTACTTGTATATACTTTTACGTAGTTAATTTTCTGATTGCCAAGTCTGCGTACGATATCCGGTCCGATAAGCTCCCAGTACTCGGAAACTGTATCCGGTTTTCCTTTTCCGGCACCTGTAATATTACTTGCGTAAATCGTCCACTTATGCTCATTGCCATTAAAGTAGGAAGTTACATTTCCTGCAGGACGGTTATCAGCAACATTCTTAAGTCCGTTCATAAATGAGTAAGCAAACATTCCGAGAGCCATGCCAAGAGCTGATTCAGTGTCTTTTCCCGCTCCCACGCTGACCTCGATCATTTCCGTCTCCCATTCATCGCTCCAGAGAACGAAAACAATATTTACAAAGTTATCTCTTACTTCATGCACATTAGGTGTTATGCTTATCTTAAGTTCCGGAATGTAAACAGAGTTTCCTTTTCTTTCTGCCTTAAGTTCAATCAGATCTGCAAGACCTCCGTCAAGTATTCTGTTCTTTACTTCTTCTGCTGTTAAAACTGCTGATGCCATTATTTCTCTCCTTTTTCTGCAGGGTTTACACGAGTAAGATGGTACATATCTGCCCTGCGGTCTGATTTTTATTAACTATATTATACAGTTTTTCCGTCTGAAAGTCAATGAATCAGTGCACTTAGCACCGGAATAAAGAAAAAAGGCTGCGAAGATAAACAACAGCAGTCTTTTTTAGTATCACATTATTTTGCTATAGAAACAATATCATTTGAAATGCAGTAAACAATATCAAATGAATGTATATCGCCGCCATCAATAAGCACGCGGCATATCGGAGCTTTTATTTCCTCAATTACTCCGGTACCGTAAACACGGTGGTTTATTCTCGTTCCCGGCTTGTATTTCTTTAATACTTTCAGAGCATCTTCTTCCTTCTTTTTGAGTTTTGCTTTTTCTCCGGAGGAAGATGCAGTAATCTTAAGCGCACTTACTTTTTCTGCTTTTGCAGATTTTTTCTTTTTATCTTTATCTGTTTCAATGCCAAAGAGTTGTCGCGTGAAAGTCGCAGTTTCGTTTTTTACGCCGTATGCTGCTTCATAATCAAATATCGCAAGATTATGCTTTGCTCTTGTAACACCTACATAAAACAGCCTTCGTTCCTCTTCGAGATCATTTCGCTGTGACTCGGTCATATCTTCTTCATCTTCTCCGCATACTGATGAAGAAGGCAGAATACCGTCACGGACATCGATAAGAAGAACATTGTCATATTCAAGGCCCTTGCTTGAATGGATAGTTGAAAGAATTACCTTGCTTTCCGGATCGGTAGAGCCGTTTGTTACGATTTCCTTAAGTTCAGTCATTCGTGCAAGGAAAAGGTTCAGTTCCGGGTTCTGATTTGCCAGTGCCAGCAAAGTCTTGACCTTTGATTCATCAAGGCCACGGCTTTTCATAAATTTTCCGTATTCCATCTTACTTAGGATAAACGTAATAGCGCTGAAACTGTTGAGTTTTCTTAAATGATTGAAATTATGCTCGGCTTCCTTTAAAAGTTTGTAATGCCATTTTTCCAGACCTTCATCCTTTTCAAGGGTACGGAAAAATGATATGTTACTGTTCTTGTGCTTTACCAGTGAACGTGTGACTATATCCTTTTTCATCTTAAGACCGATCTTGTAGTAGAATTCAAGGAACAGGGTGGCATCCCACGGTGCAAATGCAAACTGCAGAATGCTCAGAATATCGTAAATGCAGTTTACCGAGAAGAATACACCGTCATTTTCCTTAAGACGAT
>JBGUVZ010000332.1:0-7978 GCA_045220685.1 Oscillospiraceae bacterium
AGAACAGTGCAACGAAGTTTGAAAGCACTGTTGCCCATACAACACCGCCGAAAAATTCAATTATAAGAGCGAATAAAAGGAATATTGAAATACCGATTGTGTAAAGAGCAAGTGCTGCGAAGTACTTGCCGAGTACCATTTCCGTTATGCTGATAGGAGCTGTGAGAAGTCCCTGTTCTGTTCTCTGTCTTTTTTCCTCGGAGAAAAGCTTCATTGTCATAAGCGGAATGAGGAAGATGAGGAAAAGGAATACTGAACCGAATGTTCCTGAAAGATCAGTGGTTCCGTATGCCAGTGTTCCGTTTATAAAGAAAAATCCGGCGATCTCAAACAATACGCCAAGGAAAATATAAGCAATGGCTGAGCTGAAAAATGCTCCCATTTCACGTCTGAATATAGCGCCCATTATTCTTCATCTCCTTTGTTTTCTTCTGAGTCGCTTTCTGCTTCTGAAGTTTCAGCAGATTCCTCTGCTTCCGCAGTTTCTTCTGCATCAGCTTCTTCAGCTGCAGCGGCTTCCGCCTTTTTCTTTGCTTCTATTCCTTCAAGAACAGTGCGTAAGTCCTCAGCGGCTGCGTCAACCTTTTCCTTTTTGTCAACAGCTTCAGCTATGTTCTTCTTCTGTTCTTCGGAAAGAGCCTGCTTGAGTTCGTGTTCGCCTGTTATGATCTTGAGGAAGACATCTTCAAGAGTGAGGATGTTAGGCTGGAGCATGAGGAGATACCAGCCGCGTTCTTGAACGAGCTTGTTTAAGTTCTTTCTGATATCTGTGCCCGGCTTTGTTTCGATCTCGTAGTCGTAGATGTTTTCGCCGCGTTCCATGTCAGCGATAACTGAAACAACATCCGGAAGATTTCTTACTGCCTTGTAAACGTCCTTTCTCGGACCTTCGATCTGAGCGATCATCTTGTGGTCGCCTGACATGTTGTTTGCGAGTTCATCTGCAGTACCGTCGGCAACAAGTGTGCCCTTGTTGATGATAACGATTCTGTCGCATACTGCCTGGATCTCAGAGAGGATATGTGATGAAAGAATAACTGTGTGATTCTTTCCGAGTCTCTTGATAAGTGATCTTATCTCGATGATCTGCTTAGGGTCAAGACCAACTGTAGGCTCGTCAAGGATGAGTACAGGCGGATTTCCGATAAGTGCCTGTGCAAGGCCGACACGCTGCTTGTAACCTTTTGAAAGGTGCTTGATGATTCTGTCCTGAACATCAGTGATCTTTACGAGGTCACAGACATCCTTTATGTGCTTGCTTCTCGGAAGCTTGCATTTCTTTAAGTCATAAACGAAATTAAGATATCCCTTGACTGTCATATCAACGTAGATAGGCGGAATTTCAGGGAGATAGCCGATGAAGGACTTTGCCTTCTTAGGATTTTCCATGATGTCAACACCGTTGATAATTGCTTCACCTGAAGTCGAGGAAATGTATCCTGTGATCATGTTCATGGTCGTGGACTTTCCGGCACCGTTAGGGCCAAGGAAGCCAAGGATCTCGCCGTCTTTTACTTCAAAGGAAATATTGTTGACAGCTTTTTTGTCACCGTAGTGCTTGCATAAATTTTTTACTTCAATCACCTTGGTAGAACCTCCTTTAATTATATTAAAATATATTTTAACATATATATAGCTCCGTCTACCGGAATAAACGGAGCGTAAATACTTATGGTACTAATAATATCAGACGTTTGTGATAATATAATGATAATTCCAAAAAAAATTTGCCCTTAGTGTTTTTATATTCCTGCTTCCGTATGAGGAGCAAAAAACAATTGACTTTTATTATCTCATTTTGTATAATGTAATCAAAGGGAGGAATGAGTATGGTAATGACAAAACCAACAGATGACGCCATCAGAACCGAGATGGCTGAAAACTTTATTAAAATGAAAAAGGTCCGTTCCAGATACAGTACACTGTTCTTTATGAGCATTGTGATCCTCACAGTTCAGTGTATTTTCTTAATTGTCGGCGGCTTTAACGTTTACATGCTCGAAGGCATTGTGATGAACTTTCTTGTTTTTTATTTCGGAACGAAAAAGTTCGACAGTCCCGTCGCGCAGTATGTTCTTATGGCAGCAAACATAGTTGCCCTCGCCGCGTTCATTATCTGGCATCCGAAATCCGAACTGCTCATGCGTCTCGGTATTGTACAGCATTTATATCTTGCACTGGAATCGTATCTTTTCCTGCGTATAGGCGCACAGAAAACCGAACTCTCCTACGAACTCGGTTATCCGTACTTCAACGAACTTGCGGCTTACCAGCAGGAGAAAAGGGAGTACGAACCGGAACAAAGGCCGGCAGAATTTGCTCCTGAAGAACCGCTGACACCAAAGGAGATCGCCGTTCCCGCAGAACAGATGCCGTACAAAAAACAGAATCTGAACGCATCGTCATCGATGGATGAACTTGATGTAAACGCTGCTATCGCTGAACACACAGGACAGAAATACGAAAGCTGTTACAGCAATTCCGAACGCTTTGCCGATCAGTACAGAAAGGAAACAAAAATCGTTCGTGAAACACCGGAATACGACAAAGAGCTTTTATACAAAAATGCCGCCAGATTCAAGCGCTTCAAACTTATACAGACGATCATCTGGATATTCGATCTTTTCATGGCCTATACTGCTGTTTCCGATATCCTTTCGATATTCAGCGATTTCATGTATTTCTTCAGCTTCTTCAGACTTTTCGGTGTCATAGTGGCAACCATCGTCACAGTCACCTGTCTTAACAACAGAAACAATATCAAATGCGCACTTTACGCATTCCTCGCAATGGGTGTTTTCCTCACGATCGTTCTGCTCGATATTTCATATCTGGCCACCTTCGTCACACTGGCAATACAGATGCTCGTGACTTTCAAACTCTCAGACGAAGACCAGTATCTGAGATCACAGTTTGGCTATCCGTACTTCAAAGAAAATTTGATAGCCCATCAGTACAGCGACACCAGCTACCATCCGGAACACACCGTAAACTTCAAAGGCAGCGGCATGGATGAAGTGTGATACGAAACAGTTAAATATGCAGCAAAAAGCACGTCGGCGAAGACGTGCTTTTTTTATAACTATGCAAGCAGATATCCTGCCTTGTATGAATGTTCAAGATAGCTCGGATTCTGATAATACAGGTCAGTTGAAAAATCTGATATCTCATCACTTATAAATGAACTGAATAATCTGACGACCTCTTCAGCAGCGCCATCCTCATCTGCACAGTCGATGATTATTATACTGTACAGTCTTCCAATAGCAAGATATCCGGGCACTGTATATTTACACCCTGTTATGGTATCAAAGGTTCCGTCCGGAATGTTGTAATGCTCAATGATTTCATCCGACACCTGCTCAAATGACAGACAATGATTGACCTCAGCATCAGCAAGCTGCTTTTTCACGCCATCAATTCCAAGCGCATTTACGATAACCGAACGCCTGTTCTTGGTTTTACGGGCAGTAAATTCTATAAGTGAACATACATAAAACAGATCGTCTTTCAATTTATCATTCATAAGCTACCTCGCTCTTAGTAAAAGTCAGGCAATTCAACGCTGACAATGTATGAAAACTTATCTGATGAGTAGGATGTTTAAACTCTGCAAGCGCCCAGAACTGATGTCTTTTTATATTACCTGCTAAATAGTCATTAACAAAGTTCCATATTGTATCATCCGCCATCGGTCCTTCAACAATATCATAGGAATGCGTTTTTCCGCTTCTGCATTCAGCAATAAAATCAAGCCATTCATCACACATTTCTTCAAAACGAAGTACAGATAATTCATCGTTCGGCGTATATTCATAATAATTGATAACAGGTTCACCTTCACCTCGGTTAGCCCATCGTACCGCCTGTCCAAAATTATTAGTACAGTAAAATCCCCATGAAAAATCCTTTGTATATCTGGATTTTCGAATTTCCGGAAACTCTACTGTTACCTTACTTGCATGATATAGCTCCATGTGTCCCTCCTGCAGATTTATTTCATCATTTACAATACATTATACATTAAATAGTGATGGATTACAAGGGTAAAAAGGCTGCAAATCAAAAAGCACGTCCGTGAAGACGTGCTTTTTTTCTATAGTACGCCGCAGGCGTTCCGAGAAAGCGGTGCGCCTATAGCTCTTGTATTTCTGATTAGCCTACCAATTATTCAATCATGATCCTATGTTATCAGATAAGACGATTATCAAGTACAGATTCATTCAGTTCTTTCATCGAATGAACCACTTTATGAATATTAACTATCTCGATTTCGAAAGTATCTTTACCAAAATCCATAAGATATCCAAGTCTGATAGTCAAATCTTTATTCTGAGCTATCCGCAAAATCCACGGCGCACAGTCATCTCCGCATGCTGAAGCATTGAAAATATGATCCTTATCAAAATTCATAAGCATGAGAGTTTTAACGCCGCCTGAAAGTCTTTCTGCCGGCACAGGTCCCAGGAACGGGCTGTCTATCAGTCTCGGTCCGACTACATCAGAACCGTCTACGTCTTTTATCATCTGCTTTGACAACGGATCGGTGATCCATTCATCTTCATAGGTATTATTGAAAAATGCATCCGGATTAAATATATAATTCTGACTTTCCGGTTCACCATAAAATATCCGCAGCATCAAATCACTTCCTGTTCTATAAGTAAAACGCTTTTTTATATTTCAATTATAACCTATTTAATATGTCAAAAGCAAATTTATTTACCAAATCAAAAAGCACGTCGCGAAGACGTGCTTTTTTTCTATAGTACGCCGCAGGCGTTCCGAGGATTACTCTTCTTCGCCCTGTGCGAACTGGCTTGGGTGGCGTGTGAAGAAATCCACTCTTGGTTCGAGGAACTTGAGTTTGTGATCCTTGCCGCCGGTGAAATCTGCGATGGTGTCGAAGATCCTGTCCCAGCTCCAGAAGCTCTCGTCGAGTCCGAGGTATTCGAGGATCATTTCTGCGCCCTTTGGTGCCATCGGATGGAGAAGAACGGCTGCTGTTCTGATCATGTGGAATACGTTGATGAGAGTCTTTCTTCTGAGCTCGTCATCTTCCTTCTTGTCAGCGTCGCCGAGGTTCTTTACCATGTACTTGCTTGCTTTTCTGATGTATGTATCAAGAACGTAAGTTGTCTGATGAAACTCGAAACGGTACATGAATTTCTCGTAGTCGAGAACAGCCTTCTTTGCTGCTTCGAGAACATCTGCGTCAACTTCGCCGACCGGCATTACACCGTCGTAGTACTTCTGTGTGGTGTAGATACATGTACGGATGATGCGGTTGAATACGTTTGAAAGGAGGAAGCCGTCCTTGAGTACCGGATCTGCCTCATCTTCCTTTGCATCCGGATTGAAAGGCTTCGGCATGAAGCTTACGCTTCTCTGACCGAGACTTAAACCGAGATAGTGCATTCTGAGCTGTTCAGCAGTGTAGTAGTTGAGGAGATCATCTGCCATAGGCGGCTTGATAGCACCGCTGCTGCTTGCCTTCTTGTCGAGGAAAAGGATGTGGTTGTTAGCCATGAGTATCGGAAGCTGGAGCTCGCCGTCATCCGGATCAGACTTAAGACCGTCCTTACCCTGTGCAGCAATAGCCATTGCCATTTCAGCAACGCCGTAGAAATAGATGTTGTCGGAACCGATGAACTGGTAAACCTGTGCATCCTTTGAACACCAGAACTGCTTCCAGTCATCTCTGCTTCTGCCGATAGATTCGAGATATGTTTCAGTAAATGAGATCGGAGCCCAGAGTGATTCAGGCCATACCCAGATGGTAAGATCCTTTTCACCTTCGAGAACAGGAGCAGGAACGCCCCATTCGATGTTACCTGTAAGTCTGAACGGAACAAGTGTCTTACCTGTTCTGTATCTTACGCCGGCATCGGTAAGTACCTTACATGCCTCATCACAGTCATGAAGCTTCTTGAAAACTATAGTAAATGAAGGTTTCTTCGGCTCTTCAAGATATTCATGTTCCGGCATGGAAGCCTTAAGGCTCTCATACTGTTCGAAGAAATCCCTCTTGATGTAGATAACAGGAGGCTTGAGGAACTCGTCGATAGTCTTTACTACCAGCGGTCTTACGTTCTTCTGTCTCTTGATCTTGTCAACGTATTCCTTAAGGAGATCGTTGAACTCAGTAAGATTGAAGTACCAGTTTACAACATCCTTCATGACCGGAGTATCACCTGTGAGTGTACTCTTAGGATCGATGAGGTTTTCCGGCATGTACTGATGACCGAGGTCACATTCGTCTGCATATGCCTTTTCGGACTGACATCCTTCTACAGGACATTTACCGATTACCTGACGGCCGTTGAGGAAAACACCGGCCTTTTCGTCGAAGAACTGTCTTGTTGTTATCTTTGAAAGATGACCGTTTTCATAGAGCTTTCTGATAACCTTGTCAGATACTTCGTTGTGTATCTCGGCTGAACGGCCAAGGCCTGAAGCGCCGAAAAGATTTGTGCTGATCTCGTAGTCTTCGAGTGTCTTCTTCTGCTTCAGGTGGTTTCTTTCAACGTAGTCCTTTATAGTACCTTCAAATTCACCTGCTTCAACGAGCTTTCTGTAGCCCTCGGCAATAGGTGAACCGTAGCAGTCAGTACCTGAAACGAAAATTACGTTGTCCTTGCCTATTCTGTCTCTTAAAAATCTTGCAAAAACATCGGCAAATACGAACACACCGCCGATGTGTCCGAAATGAAGTGACTTGTTTCCGTAAGGCATACCGCCTGTTATAACGGCTCTTTTCGGGAATACCGGTCTTTCTTCAGCCTTTTTTCTGAATTCGTTTGCTTTATTGTTATCGTTCTTTTTTTCGTTTTCCATTGCTATATTTCCTCCGGCTTATCTGCCAAGAAATTCAGACGCCTTGTCGAGACGCTTCATGCAGCTGTCATTTCCGAGGATCTGCATGATAGTCCAGAGATCAGGTGTGTTCTTTCTGCCTGTAACGGCAACTCTTATGATCTCAGCTATGTGACTGACATTTCCCTTGTACTTGTCAGGTTCAGCCTTGTATGCCTTCATGTCTGAAGCGTAGCCGAACTTGTCTGCAACAGCCTTGAGCTTGTTGAACCATGTCTGGTTGTCATCATTCGGATCATATGTATTTTTAAATTCAGCAATAATATCGGTCATGTTCTCGTACTTTTCGAACTCATATTCAGGTGTGAATATATCGTCGAAGAAGTAGCTAAGGAAATCAAACATCTGGCTGCAGTTGATGAAGTCCTTACGTCTTCTCTTCTGACCAACGCCCATGCAGAGATCCATGATGCGTCCCATCTTGTCCGGATCGCCGAAGTAAACAGGAACTGATTCAGGCTTGTACTGCTTCATCCACTTAAGGAAGTACTCGTAAACTTCCTCACGGTCCTTTGCGGAAATGATATTTGAGCTGATATCGTCAAGTTTCTGAAGGTCGAAAAGGATACCTGAAACGCCCATCTTGTTAAGTGAGAACTTGAATTCCTCGATCGGAACGCCAGGATTCTTCTGATACCATTCCTCGAAGTTTGAGTTGAGGATAGTGAGGAGGTAAACTCTTACTGCCTCCGGATGATAACCGAGTTCTCTGTAGTAGCCGAGTGAAAGTTCAGGGTCTTTTCTCTTGGAAAGCTTTCTCTTCTTGCCGTCCTCGATCTTCATGAGCTGTGCTGTGTGAGCGTACTTAGGTCTTCTGAATCCAAGTACATTGAAGAGTTCAACGTGGATCGGAACTGAAGGGAGCCATTCGCATCCGCGGATAACTGTTGTTGTTCTCATGAGATGATCGTCAACTGCGTGTGCAAAGTGGTAAGTCGGGATTCCGTCGGACTTGAGGATTACAACGTCCATGATGTTTTCAGGGAGATTTACTTCACCCATGATCTCATCCTTAAACTTAAATGTATTTCCCGGTGTGCCCTGTGAACGGAGACGCATGCTGTAAGGAGCACCGCTCTTTATCTTTTCGGCAGCTTCCTCA
>JBGUVZ010000333.1:0-6195 GCA_045220685.1 Oscillospiraceae bacterium
AAAGGCTATTTCAGCTAAATACAGTGACATCAAGGCATATATTTCAGTAAACAAGGCTCTTGTTACTCAGTCAAGTTCAGCTATTCCTGTAGTTCCGCTTTACATTTCACTTCTTTTCAAGGTAATGAAGAAGAACGGAACTCACGAAGGCTGTATCGAACAGATGACAAGACTTTTCTCAGACAAGTTAAAGGCTGGTTCTGCAGTAACAGACGAGGGCGGAATGATCAGACTCGACGACCTCGAAATGAAAGCAGATATCCAGGCTGAAGTTAAAAAGCTGTGGGATGAAGTTACTACAGAAAACGTTAAGGAACTTGCAGATATTGACGGCTACTGGAGCGATTTCTTCGCACTTTTCGGATTTGGTGCAGACGGTATCAATTATGACGCTGACACAGATCCGGTATACGACATCGCATCATTAAAATAATTGGTTCACAGGATAATAAAGTGGGTGGTTAAATGGGGATTGTAAGCAGTCCGGAAAAAACAAGAACTCTATTCGTAATTAAATCAGAAAGCTCCAGAAAACATAACTTTTCAGATATGTTTTCCGGCAGTTATGATCTGATCGAAACAACGTTCAGCAAAGACAGTACCGAACTGTTAAAGAAACATTTCAGTGAGATCTCACTGATCGTGATCGATACAGCTGAAAACACTGACGAGAGCATAGCTTTTATCAGGGAAATAGAAGTGGATGAAAAGTTCCGTGCTGTGCCGGTCATCGTCATTGCTGATGATTCTCTTGAAAAGGAAGAGGAAAGATTCCTTGCTGAAGGAGTTTCTGCTTTCACTACTTACTCAACTAAGCAGAATCTTATACTTCTGCAGACTGCCAACCTTATTAGTCTTCGCGAAAATGCGGAAACAGGTATTGTTTCTGATATTGATGAGGTAACTGGCCTGTTTAACAGATTCGCATTTTTCAGAGTAGCAGACGCTATTATCAACGATAATCCAGACGACGAGTTTGTTGTTTATATTTCTGAAGTTGACGGAATTAAAGGCTATAACGAAAAGAACGGTAAAGACGCAGGTGACGCACTTCTCAGAACGATAGGTGAGTACATGCGTAACATTGGTGACGAATGTCTTGCGGCCGGAAGATTCGCCGGAGATCAGTTCGTTTCACTGTTCCGTAAAGATGAGAAATTAAACAGCAGATTAATAGAAATGAATGTCAATGAGGCATACTCCTTCTTCAAAGGTGATGCCGGCATCGACAAACTCCGCATCAGATGTGCTATTTATGAAGACATCGAACACGGTATCCCGATTGCGGAAACCTGTGACCGTGCACTTCTCGCACTTCAGACCATCCGCGGTAAATACGGCAAGACAGTAGTTCACTACGAGGCATCTGTTCTTACTGAACACAGAAAGAAAGAACGTATCGTAGACAGCATGAAGGAAGCACTTGAGCAGAACCAGTTCAGGGTATTCTATCAGCCAAAACACGACGTTAATACCGGAGAACTTACTGGTGCCGAAGCTCTTATCAGATGGGTGCATCCTGATTTCGGATTCATGTCTCCGGGTGAATTCATTCCTGTGTTTGAACAGAACGGATTTATTTCCGAAGTAGATAATTTCGTATGGAACAGGACCTGTGAGAACCTTAACAGATGGATAAAGAAAGGTCTCAAAGTCGTTCCTATTTCGATAAACGCTTCAAAACTTGATTTTATGAAGCCGGATTTCTTTGATAATCTCCACAGAGCTTCAACCGATATGAACGTTCCTCCGGAGCTTCTTCACATCGAAGTTACTGAGTCACTTTTCTCAGACCAGATAGATGAACTCGTTGAGATACTTACTAAATGTCAGAAGAACGGCTACAAAATAGAACTTGACGACTTCGGCAGCGGTTATTCATCACTCAATACACTGAGTGTCCTTCCGCTTGATATCGTCAAGATGGATATGTCACTTGTAAAAGCGATAACAAACTTCAAGAACATGAGAGTGTTCAGCGCATGTATCAATCTCGCCAAGAGTCTCGGACTCAAGACTGTTTCAGAGGGTGTAGAGACCAACGAACAGATGTGGACCATCCGTGAACTCGGCGGCGATGCAATTCAGGGGTATTTATATTCAAAGCCATTGTCTGAAGAAGATTTTGAAAAATACCTTATTGAGAACACAACTGATAAAAACTGATTTTTCAAAAGACCCATGCAGCAATGCGTGGGTCTTTAAGTAATCATAGCGTGTAAAGGAGTTATAAGAAAATGAAGCACAAAAGAATTGCTGCACTTACTGCAGCATCAGTACTTGCTCTGAGCTGTTTCTCTTATACCGGAACAGCATTTGCTGCCGTACAGTATAAAGATGTAACATTCAGCGGACTAACAGTAAACGGCGGCGAAGCAATTGCCGGTGTTGATATTTCATCCGTAATTGCTCTTGAAAAAAGCGGTGTTGTCTTTAAAGACAAGGACGGAAACCCGCAGGATATCTTCCTTACCCTCAAAGACGCCGGAGTAAACTACATCCGTGTCCGTATCTGGAACAAGCCTGAGACAAATTCAGGTGTTACATACGGCGGCGGCGCCAATGACATAAATACAGCAGTAGAAATTGCAAAACGATGCAGCAAGTACGGCCTTAAACTTCTTGTTGACTTCCATTACTCTGACTTCTGGGCAGATCCTGGCAAGCAGAAAGCTCCTAAAGAATGGGCAAATTATTCCGTAGACCAGAAGTGCTCTGCTATCAGCTCCTTTACCTCTGATTCACTTAAAAAGCTGAAAGCGACCGGAGCTGAGATCGGCATGGTCCAGGTGGGAAATGAAACTACTACCGGTTTATGCGGTGAAAAAGACTGGAAAAACATCTGCGCACTTATGAACGCAGGAAGTAAGGCTGTACGTCAGTTCGATAAAAATATTCTTGTAGCAGTCCATTTCACAAATCCTGAAAAATCAGGCAACTATGAATGGCTTGCTGGTAATCTCAAGACTTACGGCGTTGATTATGACGTATTCGCTTCATCATACTATCCTTACTGGCATGGCACTCCGCAGAACCTGACAAATGTACTCGGTAATATTGCAAGAAAGTATAACAAGTACGTAATAGTCGCAGAGACTTCATGGGCAAATACTTTTGAAGATTCAGATAATTTCGCAAATACGATAGGTGACGAGTCATCACTTGGAAACTACGTATCCTATCCTGTAAGTGTGCAGGGACAGACCGATGCACTTACAAATGTGTTTGATGCAGTTGCCAAGATCGGTCCGAAGGGAATAGGTGCGTTTTACTGGGAACCTGCTTGGATCACAGTAGGTGATAACTACGAGCACAACCTTTCACTCTGGGAACGTGACGGATCCGGATGGGCGACAAAAGCATCCGGCGAATACGATGAAGACGGAGGCAAATGGTTCGGCGGTTCATCAGTTGATAATCAGGCGCTTTTCTCTCAGGACGGCAGACCGCTCGATTCTCTCTATGTTTACAGTCATATTAAGTCGGACAAAAATACTCAGCCTGAAGAGCAGAAAGATAATCTGCTTGATAATCCTGGATTTGAAGACGGTGACAGCGGATGGAAGCTTGAAAATACCACAACAGGGGAATACGCTAAGTTTGAAGTAAACGGCGAAATGACACGTACAGGAAGCTATGCAGCTCACTGGTATTCGGCAAATGCGTTCCAGTACACGGGACTCTACGCTGAATATACAGCACCTGAAACCGGCTCATATGTTTTTACAGACTGGCTCGCCGGTGAAAAGACTTCCTATAAAACTATGATATCTATAAACGGCTCTGCTGTTAAAGACGATACCGGCTCCGTGACATCATATGACAACTGGCAGGAATCAACGGTAGAGTTTTCAGCGCAGAAAGGTGATACGATAGGTATATGGATAGAACTTAACGGCGAAGCAGGCGGTTACGGTTCTGTAGATGACTGTGAGCTTTATTTAAAGAAACAGGCTTCTGTTCCGTCACCTTCACCGGAACCGACAGTTTCTCCGGCTCCGCAGTCGCCTGAACCTGCTAATACACCAGATCCAGGGCCTTCACCGGAACCTACACCTACTACTGATCCGGAGACTCCGCCAACACTGGTATCAATTGATGACCCGATAAAAGGAGATATTAACGAAGACCGTAAAGTTAATGCTTCCGATCTTATCGTGCTGCTCTCATATATGCAGAATACCTCTTCGTTCAGTGAAACAGAAGCAAAGCAGGCTGACATGGATTATAATGAAAAGATCAATATAATCGATCTTCTATATCTTAAGGAACGCATACTTGATGGTACTTACAGATAGTCACCGTGCTTATATTCAGTTCTGTATCTTAACTGTTTTTATACAAGCCTACAAAATTTCAAATGCGGTCTTTATGCATATCTGATAGACTTGACTTTTTTATGGTATTATGTTATCATATTAGCATATTAGCACGCTAAAGTGCCCGCTAAATCTACAACAAGAAATGAGGATAAAAATGAAAAATAACAACCTTATCACACCGGAAGGTACAAACGACCTTTTATTTAAAGAGTGTGTAATGAGAAGAACAGTGGAAAAGGCTGTTTCCGAAGTTTTCATGGAAAGAGGATACAGCGAAATTATTACTCCGGGACTTGAGTTCCTTGATGTTTTTACCCTTAATTCACGACATTTTCCTCAGGAAGAACTTTATAAACTTGTAGACCGCAAGGGCAGACTTATTGTTTTAAGACCTGAATCCACAATGCCTATAGCGCGAGTAGTAGCAACAAGACTTAAGGAAGCTACACTTCCGCTGAGACTGTGCTACGACCAGTATGCTTTCAATGTAAGCACACAGATGCGCGGCAGAAGCGATCAGATCTGTCAGGCAGGTATCGAACTTATCGGTTCATCCGACAGAATTACTGATTTTGAAGTTATAGAAACAGCTGCAGCAGTTCTTGAAAAATGCAGCACAGGAGATTACTCACTTGAAATAGGCGATATCGGATATTTCAAGGAGCTCATGAATCAGCTCAGCGCTACTGATGAAGACAAGGAAACTATCAGAGACTTTATCGAAGAGAAGAATTATCCTGCTCTTAACGATTTCCTTGATACTTTCGGCGACAACAGCATAACAAAGGCTCTTAAGATGCTTCCGCGTCTTTTCGGCGGTGAAGAAGTATTTGACAAGGCAGCAAAGCTTTTCTCTGATGAAAAGACAGATGCTATTCTTGCAAGCCTTAAGGAACTTTTCAAGGATATCGAAAAGCTTGGCCTTAAGGGAAGAGTTACAGTTGATCTTGGTATGGTAAACAAGACTGACTACTACACAGGAGTTATCCTTAAGGGATATATGGAAGGATACGGTGAACCGGTCATCTCAGGCGGTCGTTACGACAAGCTTATCGCTGAGTTCGGTTACGATGTTCCTGCTACAGGATTTGCAGTAAACGTTGACGCTGTAGCCAAGATCCGTCTCAGAAATGAAAAGATTGCTGTAAGGGAAGTTGAAGCCATCGTATTCTGTGAAAAAGGATATGAAATGAAGGCTGTTCTCCATGCACGCGAGCTTCGCGCAAAGGGCATGAAAGTTGAACTTGCAGCTTTCAATGATATCGAAAAAGTAAGAAAATACGCTGCAGAAGTTAAGATTGAAAAGATCATTTCAGTAGGCGAGACAGTTAAGGAAATATAAGTCATCAACCGAAAGGATAGTGTAATAAAATGTCTAAACCATTAAGGATCGCTCTTACAAAGGGCAGACTTGAAAAAGATACAGTAGGACTTCTCGAAAGCCTCGGTTTCGACTGTACTGAGGTACACGAAAAAGGCAGAAAGCTTATTTTAAGCATTCCGGACGCAAATCTTGAAGTAGTTCTTGCAAAGGCTGCAGACGTTATCACATATGTTGACAGAGGCGTTTGTGACATGGGTGTTGTCGGCAAGGATACTATCATGGAAATGCCGGGCAAGTTCTTTGAAATAGTTAATTTAGGATTCGGCAAGTGCAAATTCGCTCTTGCAGGTAAGAAGGGTGTAAACTTCTACGGCGGTTTCGGTGTGAAAACCATCGCTACCAAGTACCCTAACGTTGCAAGAAACTTCTTTGAAGCAAAGGGCATGGACGTTGAGATCGTTAAGATCGAAGGCTCTGTTGAGCTTGCTCCGCTTCTCGACCTTTCTGACGGTATTGTAGATATCGTTGAAACAGGTACAACACTCAGGG
>JBGUVZ010000334.1:0-2890 GCA_045220685.1 Oscillospiraceae bacterium
TTGGTCTTGGACCATTCCATTATCTCACATACTTCATCCCAGTAGTCAACTTCCTCGAACTTAAGATGTTCAACCGGAGCACCTGTGATTATGAGACCGTCATACCTGTTTTCCCTGACATCACTGAATGTCTTGTAAAAGGTATTAAGGTGGCTTACTGAGGTGTTTTTTGAAACGTGGGATTCAACATGGAGAAAATCAATATCGACCTGGAGAGGCGTGTTACTTAAAAGCCTTAAAAGCTGAGTTTCTGTCTCAATTTTCTTCGGCATGAGATTAAGTATCGCGATCTTCAGTTCGCGTATATCCTGATGCTCGGCAACATCACCGGGCATAACGAATATGTTTTCGTCGATCAGTGTTTTATAAGCGGGAAGGTCTTTTGAGATTTTGATAGGCATTGTTTATGACCTCCTTTATGTCACTGAAAACGGCTGTCATCAGACTGCGTGGATCTTGTTTTCCTTGTCTGAATTCTTTCCGTCAACGCCGTACTTCTTGTTTCTTCTCTTTTCAAAGAACTTGACAGCAACCTGACCGAACTGTGCATAGCTGAGTACGTCTTCTTCCTGTTCAACCCATTCAGCGCATTCTTCACGGATAGTGTCGAGCTCTGACTTGAGAAGGTCTGCAGGACGGCATTCGATCGGTTCAGCATCACCAATGATCTTCTTTCTGAATTCAGGATCGATCGGAATAGGTGTCTTGCCGTATTCGCCTCTTACAACGCCCTTGAATTCCTTTGTAACTGTCTTGTAGCGTTCGCCTGTGATTACGTTGAACACAGCCTGAGTACCGATGATCTGTGAAGAAGGTGTAACAAGAGGGATGCTTCCGGCATCTTTTCTTACACGCGGAACTTCTTCAAGCACTTCTGTAAGCTTTTCTTCCTTGCCAGCCTGCTTGAGCTGTGAAAGGAGGTTTGAAAGCATACCGCCAGGTACCTGGTAAATAAGAGCCTTCGCATCAACTGCGAGCATCTTAGGATCGATAAGACCGCATTCGATATATTTCTTTCTGAGTCCCATGAAGTATTCACGGATCTCGCTTAAAAGCTTAAGGTCAAGGCCTGTGTCGTATTCTGTGCCCTGGAAAGCAGCTACCATTGACTCTGTAGGAGCATGTGATGTACCGTTTGCAAGCGGTGACATTGCTGTGTCGATGTAGTCGCATCCTGATTCAACTGCCTTGAGGAGACACATTGATGCAAGACCTGATGTGTAGTGTGTGTGGAGCTGTACAGGAATGCTTACTGCCTTCTTGAGATCAGCGATGAGTTCCTGTGCTCTGTATGGTGTGAGAAGAGCAGCCATGTCCTTGAGACAGATGGAGTGTGCGCCTGCTTCTTCTATCTGCTTAGCGTAGTTTACGTAGTATTCGTTTGTGAAAACGTCACCTGTTGTGTAGGAGATGGCAACCTGAGCGTGGCCGCCTTCCTTTCTTGTAGCCTTAATGGCTGTTTCGAGGTTTCTGATGTCGTTTAAGGCATCGAATATTCTGATGATATCCATACCGTTTGCCACGATTTTCTGAACGAAGTATTCAACAACGTCATCAGCGTAGTGACGGTAACCAAGCATGTTCTGACCTCTGAAGAGCATCTGAAGCTTTGTGTTAGGAAGATTCTTTCTTAAAATACGAAGTCTTTCCCATGGATCTTCGTCGAGGAATCGGAGGCATGAGTCAAAAGTAGCGCCGCCCCAGCATTCGATTGAATGGTAGCCTACCTTATCCATCTTGTCGAGGATAGGGAGCATGTCCTCGATAGGCATACGTGTAGCAAGAAGTGACTGATGTGCGTCACGGAGCACAGTTTCGGTAATACCAATTTTCTTTGCCATAATGAACCGCCTTTCCGTTCGCTTACTTGATAGTAGCGAGAGCGTCTGAAGCGTTTACTGTGTCGCCCTTCTTTGCGATAACGCTTGTTACAGTACCGTCGCAAGGAGCAACGATATCATTTTCCATCTTCATAGCTTCGAGAACCATGAGTACCTGACCCTTTGTAACTGTATCACCTGTCTTTACCTTAACGTCAAGGATGTTACCAGGCATTGGAGCAGTTACCTTTGTGCCTTCGCCTACTGCTGCAGGTGCAGCTGCAGGAGCTGGTGCTGCAGGCTTTGCTGCTGCCGGAGCAGGAGCTGCTGCCTGAACAGGAGCAGAACCATCTGCGATCTCTTCTACTGCAACGTCATAAGCTTTTCCGTTTACTGTAATATTAAATCTTTTCATAAAAAACTCCAGTTCCCCGCAGCTTTAAGAATAAAACCGGATCATTCGAAGCCGCGGTAAAAATTTATGATTTATTTTAAAGTGGAAGATTATTGTGTTTCTTTGGAAGACGTGAAACTCTCTTGCCTGAAAGTATTTCAAGAGCTTCGGCAAGCTTTGTTCTTGTCTGGGCAGGTGAAATGACTTCATCGACAGCGTTTCTGTAAGCAGCCTTTTCAGCTGTTGCATATTCTGCGATGTATTCCTTAGCGAGTTCCTCACGCCTTGCTGCTGCGTTAGATGCGCCTGCAAGCTTTTCGTGCCAGAGGAATTCAACTGCTGTAACAGGAGCAAGAGGTGAGATAACTGCATCTTCATAAGCAAATGTGAAGTCAGCGTTTGCGCCTTTGCTTGCGAGAGCTACGAAAGCAGGACCGTAAGCCTTGCCTGTAACGAGAGTTACCTTTGCTGTTGTAGCTTCAGCATAAGCACCTGCGAGCATTGTCATGTTTCTTACGCTGCCTGCTGCTTCGCCTTCACCGTCAAATCCTTCAGTATCTACAAAAGTGATCACTGGAATACCAAAAGCATCGCATGTTCTTACAAAACGTGCGATCTTAGCTGAGTCATCAGCTGTGAGCTTGTCCTTTGTTTTGTTTGTGGCAACTATACCTGC
>JBGUVZ010000335.1:0-5106 GCA_045220685.1 Oscillospiraceae bacterium
ACACATGAAATGTTACACTTTTTTTCAAAAAAATATTTCACTTGATTTCATTATTATATACCAATAGCAGGATTACGTCAACTCTGATGATTGCTGTTTTTTAACAGGTCTTTTTTCATAGCATTCTTCAGCCGGTACGGGTGAAGACTACTTTTACAGTCCTCAAAAGGTTGAAAGACATCCGATTTTATGGTACAATAATACAAACAATTACCGGAGGTGTTACTATGCCATTACATCAAAAAAACAGATATACTGCCGATGAATACTTTGCCCTGACTCCGCAGACTTCTGAACGCACAGAACTCATCGACGGAAAAATAGTAACACAGACAGCTTCCGGAGTTATCCATCAGGACATAGCCGGCGGTATTTACGCTGAAATAAGACAGTTTATCAGAAATAAAAAAGGAAACTGCAAACCATTCATCGCTCCGTTTGACGTTAAACTTACCGATGATACAGTTGTACAGCCGGATGTACTGGTTGTCTGCGATACATCATGCCTCGATGTTACAGCCTTTAAAATGGTAGCGCCTAGCGGCGCAATTATAAAACTAGGTGAGGTGAATGATACATGATAAGAACATTTGAGAAACTAACAGAAGAAGAAATCAACAAAAGAAAATTATTGTATCAGCAAGCTGACGAACTTGGTATTGACCTCATGTCCTTTGACACGGATATCATCGAAGCTGATGAAAGAAGGGATATCCGCAAAGCAATCGTACTTTTAGGAACCGACCAGGAAATTCCTGAAGATCTTCGTAACAGACTTCTTGCCAAAAAGAAAAACATAGACCTAAACAAATATTCCGGTCGTGGAAGAAAAATGTTCAATGGTAATGCTGATCAATTTATAAAGGAACTCAGAGACTGTGATCGGATATAAATTGAACTACTCCAATAATTTATTTCTTACAAACGATAAACAATTCAAAGAACTTCCATGTCTGACATTTGAAGATTTAACGACCTTGTAAAACGAGCTGCCTCGAAAAAGGCAGCTCGTTTTTGGTGGTAGCAGTCTTCAGCCGGCACGGTTGAAGACTACTTTTTATTCGTTATAACATTTTCTATCTTCCGGACATTTTCCTTACTCAGATAAGCCTTCGCCAGTCTGGATTTATCATACTGAAGCGGCGTATCTTTTGTTGTTTCAACAAGAAGATCTGTAAAATACTGTTCCCAGCTTGAATATTCCTCACTCCTGATATATTCCCACGGCGTATCAAGTATTTCAGATAACCCATCTTTCTGAACTATACCCGAAGACAAAATGATCCACTCAAAACTTTCAGGAAGATACAGAACAAACCGATCTCCATTTTCCGATACTATTCGGTACACATCAGCCATATCCGCTCCAAATGCAGCACCATCAGCTACTACTATCATTTTTTCATCCGGATGTGATTTCAATACACGCTTAATGTTGGATTTTCCTTCTGCTGATATACACTTAGCACTATTCATTCCGGCAATATGCGAAAACAGATCATTTCCTGAACCTTTATCTTCTGTAAGAAAAACGTGATCTCTGTAAGCTGATAATTTGTTCAGACCATCATACACCGGATATGCCTTATTGTATGTAATCTTCGAACGACTTGTGGTTTTCTGCAATTTCAGTATGCTGTTCACACTATACGGCAGCTGATAGAGATTTTCCCTTGTTACTATGACGAAATAGCAGTCCGACTTCTGAACCACTTCAGCAAATTCCTTTGTATAAACGAAATCATTTCCCTCATCGATGAAAATAATGCTGTTATGAGTATTTTCAATCATCACCTGCCACATAAGATTCGTGCAAACCACTGTATTCACCTTGCAGTTTACAGAAACACCGCTCTGTTTTCCCAGCCGGTAATAAAGATCCAGCAGTTCTATCAGTGTTGTTTTTCCTCTGGCACTGTCTCCCTGTATGATAGTGATGTTCCTTTCAATATCAAGCGTGAACTGCACTTTATTGTTACGTACAACTATTCTGTATTTTCCTGTCATACCGTACCTCACACAAATTCGACTGCATTATAGAGATAATCAGTATAGTTATACACATAAACGTCATTGTTAAGTATATGTGCTTTGAAATTCTTCTGTTTAAATTCCATTACATGGCGCAGATTGATCGTTATATCTGTACTGCGTGCTATCTCTAAAATAAATCTTGCACAGTTATCACCGCAGGTAGATGCATTGAATATCATATCAGGTTTGTTCTTCATAAGCAGAAGTGTCTTGGTTCCGCCGGCAAGTCTTTCAGGCGGGATCACACCAAGCACAGGGCTTTCGATGGCATGAGATCCCAGCACAACTGATTTATCAATTGACTTTATAACTTTTTTGGCAAAATCATCTGTCAGCCATTCATCCTCATAGGTATTATTGAAATACACGCTTGTACTGTAAATGGCGTCAGGACAGTCTCCGAAAATAATATTCAGCATTTTATCACCTCATCACAATGACGTTGTTATATCATAATTGTCATTATTCCTGTTTTTCATATAATAACATTATACTCTATCAGGCAAAGCAAAATCAATAAAAAATGCCGATAAATTTAAAATGGTGTCACACAATCCGGAACGCTACAAAGTTTCATTTACGACCTATAGGTAAAAAATCGGCCGCATAACTTGTATGCGGATGATTTTTATGATAAAATAGATAATGTACGTAAAAAACAGTATCAGGAGAGATAAAATGAAATTTAAATTTGACATACAGAAGTCAGAGGAATATGGCCGGAACATCATCTGCGGACTGATGATCGTGATACTTGGGTTTCTCTTTGTCGAGAGCTTCATGCATACGATGGTGCTTACCAGCACGAAGGAAATGTTTGAGGGCATAAGCTACCACCACGACAACTTCATTTTCAACGGCATCTACATGATCGCAGTGATCCTCATCATCCGTGCGGTGATGCCGAAACTTGAAAAGGCTCCTGTTCATCTTTATACAGGACTGCTTGCGGCAGTTACCATTATCGGAGGTCTTACCTGGGTCATTTCATCACAGGCATCTCAGCAGGCCGACCAGTACCTTGTTTCTCATGCAGGCTGGCTTGCAGCACACGATGATTTCTCCTTTATGGACGACCGCTACTTCAGCAACTGTCCGTATCAGCTCGGTATGGTGCTTTTCTACGAGATCCAGCTTAGGCTTTTTGCTAAGAACGCTGACACGATAATCTGTACACAGATCATCAACGTTTTCTATCTTGCAGCAGCATACATCGCACTCATTCTTATCATGGGAAAACTCTTCAAGAGCAAGCGCATCCAGATCATGTCCGCTCTGACCATGATGTTCTCACTTCAGCCGCTGCTTTACACAACGTTCGTCTATGCCGTTATTCCTGGCATCGCAAACGTACTTTTTGCTCTCCTTTTTGAAATAAAATATTTTGAAACTGAAAATAAAAAGAAATATCTCTACGCTGGTCTGTCCGTGTTTTTCATGGCATTTTCAGTCCTTATCAAGACAAACAACTACATAGCCCTGATAGCACTCGCCGGAACAGCTTTTATAAAATTCATTGTACGCCGCAAAGTGTCTGACGTTATCTACATAGCACTCATGACAGTGCTTTCACTTAACGTCCTCTCATGCGCAGCTTCATCATACGAACACAGAAGCGGAAAGGAACTTGGTCCGGCTGTCCCTATGACAGGATATATTGCAATGGGACTCGACGACCCGAAGGGCGTACTCGGATGCAATGCCATGGGATGGTACAGCAGCCACTACACCTTCTCAAACATGGATTCGCACAACTACGATCCGAAAGCAGCTGATGAATTTGCAAGAGAAGGAATAAAGAATTCTGTTCACAAATTCATGACAGACTACAGCTACGCAAATGACTTCTTCTACGAAAAGAACACATCGCAGTGGAACGAACCTACAGTCGCTTCACTCTGGGTAAATCTTGTTGTCGGAAGATACAACGGCACTGAACCGGGCAAGCTTGGCAAGGCAGTTATCGAAACGAACGGCGGCGACAGCCACTCACCTCTGATGGAATACATGAACGTATGCCATCTGTTCGTATTCATGTCAGCATTCGCCGGCGTATTTGTGTGCTTCAAGAAAAAGGATCTGTTCTGTTCATCACTTATCCTCATCGTTCTCGGTGCATTCCTCTATCACATGATATTCGAAGGCAAGTCACAGTACATCATGCCTTACTATATAATACTCACAGGATTCTCAGGAGCAGGTACTGACCTCCTGATACAGAAGATAAACGGTATCAGATGGAAACATATATGAGAAGAGCCATCGAACTTGCTGAACTTGCAGGTTCAATGGGCGAGATACCGGTCGGCGCGGTAGTCGTAAAACGTGAGACCGGCGAGATAGTCGCGGAAGGATACAACCGCCGCGAATCGGATAAAAACGCTCTTGCCCATGCAGAGCTCATTGCAATAAACGAAGCCTGCCGGAAACTCGGAGGCTGGCGGCTCATCGGCTGCGACCTCTACGTAACACTTGAACCGTGTCCGATGTGCTGCGGAGCGATAATCAATTCCCGCGTGGAACGCGTTATCTACGGAGCAGACGACATGAAAGCCGGTTCCGTATTCTCACTGCAGCAGATGTTCGAACTTCCGTACAATCATAAACCGGAGATAATCCGCGGTGTACTGGCCGAAGAATGCGGCGGACTTTTAAGCAGCTTTTTTAAACGCATAAGAAAAATACAGAAATATATAGGAGCAGAAATGGTAAATTTCGAAAACGAATGGGACGAACTTCTTAAAGACGAGTTCCAGAAAGATTACTATCAGGATCTCAGAAAGTTCCTGATAAAGGAATACAAGACACAGACCATCTATCCGAATATGTACGACATTTTCAATGCGATGAAGTACACATCGTACCAGGACGTAAAAGTTGTGATACTCGGACAGGATCCGTATCACGAACCGAACCAGGCACACGGACTTTCTTTTTCCGTAAAGAAGGGCGTTGAACCGCCTCCGTCGCTTAAAAATATATTCAAGGAAATAAACGACGAACTCGGCATCGACAACAGCGGAAAACACGGTGAGCTGACAAACTGGGCAAAGTCTGGCGTTCTTCTGTTAA
>JBGUVZ010000336.1:0-7441 GCA_045220685.1 Oscillospiraceae bacterium
CTATCCCACAGTTTTAAGTCAACATCTATCACTTTTTTGTCATAAATTCACCACAAAACCGCTATTTTTATTTCTGAAAAAGCCGGCTGATAAAAGCCGGCTTTTTGACGACATAATGTCATTTTTATGTATTTTTTAAGAACCAATAGTCGGAGTGCAGGGCTTAGCCCCGGTCATCCGCTGATCGGCAAGTGTGATCAGCTAATATCCTGAATAAGATCAGGCACCAAGTTTGTTTATCTTCTTTGAGAGATACTGTCTGAGTGTTGCAAGGTCTGTAAGATCGATGTTTCCATCAGCGTTTACGTCTGCACACTTCTGAGCCTTTTCGTCAAGCTTTAAGTCTTTGAGGAGGTAGAGCGAGAGCTGAGTAAGATCAGTAACGTCAATAGTGCCGCTAGAATCAAGGTCCCCGTAAGCCACTTTGGCAACTGTGGGTGTTGATGCAGGAGTTTCAGTTACTTCAGGAGTTGTAGTAGCTGTAGGCTTCGGTGAAGGTGTTTCAGGTGTTGTTGTCTTTGTCGGAACCGGTGAAACAGTCGGTGAAGGTGATGGTGATTCTGAAGGAGCTGTCTGTGTAGGAACAGGAGCTGGTTCATTTGACGGAATCTCACCTGGTGTAAGTCCTTCGATTATTGAATAGAAAGCTGGTTTTGCCTTGAATTCTGAATCGAAAAGAAGCGGATTCTGTGAAGCTCTCCAGCTGTTATCGTCTGTTACGCCCCAGAATACTACTGCTGAGATGTTGTCCTTGTACTTTTCAATAGCATCCATGATACCATTGTAATACTTAGCCTGATATTCAAAATACTTATCGCCTGAATTTTCAGGAACTGTTGCATCAAGTTCAGTTACCTGGATGTCGAGGCCTGTAGCTGCGTATTCCTTAATAGCCTGTTCGAACATCTGTGGTGAAGGGAAAGCAGCGTCCATGCTCTGTCTTGCATCAAGGTGAGCCTGCATACCGATACCGTCGATAACGCCCTTTTCCTTGAGTCTTGTAGCCATTTCAACGATCTGCTTCTTCTTGTCCATGTATTCGTTGTAGTCGTTGTAGTAGAGCTTGCATCCCTTTGGTGCGTACTTTCTTGCATATTCAAACGCATAGTCGATGAATGAGTTGTCGCCGAATACAGCTACCCAGTCAGAAGCACCGTAACCGTTGCTCTGATCAGGATGACCAGGCTTACGAGGTGTACCATCTTCGAGCCATGCTTCGTTTACAACGTCACAAGCATATATGTTGAGTGTTGGATATTCCTTTTCAAGAGCAGCGAAGACATTCTTGATGTAGTTCTCCATACGCTTGAGCATCTTTTCCTTTGAAACGTAGTCAGCCTTAGCGTCGTAATTCTCCTTAAAGAACCATTCAGGAGTCTGGCTGTGCCATACGAGTGTATGAGCTCTTAAAGGAATGTTGTTCTTTACGCAGTAGTCAAGTACAGGCTTTGCTGAAGCAAGTGAAACCTGTGGATTTTCGTCGTCGCCGTTTTCTTCCATGTAAGCTAATGTAGCCTTGCTGTTGAGTACATAGTCAGGCTTGAGTTCGTTACCAACTGTGATGCTTCCGCTGAAGTGCTTGTCAACAAGCTTCATGAAAGGCTTTGAAGCAAGATCACTTGGTGTGAGAGCTGTACCGATCTTGAAGTAGTCAGCGTAGTAAGCTCTGAGTGAAGTGAGGTCTTCAATTGCAACATCCGGAACGTTTGCAATCTGGAAATCGTCAACGAAGATAGTGCAGTTTGCATCTGCTGCTTCAAAATAGAGATACTTGTTTGTTGAGCCTGCAGGGAAACTTACCTTTGCTTCATACTTGAGCCAGTCGCCGTCCTTGCAGTCCTGTGGAAGAACGTTGTCATAATGTGTAGTACCTTCAGCATCGTCGAACTGCATGCTGAGTGTAAGCTTGCTGTAGTAAGGAGTCTTTGCATAAGCTGTTACAATGTACTGTGTTCCTGCCTCGATAACATCGTCAAGCGCTACCTGAGGACCGTTCCATGATTCTTTTCTTGTGCTGATGCTGAGGCAGTTGTCTCCACCGTGAGCACCTTCGCTTATAACTTCAACAGTTTCATCTTCGCCTCTTCTTGAGAAACCGTCTTCCTTGCCGTCTTCAAAGTCTGCTGAGAAAATAACGTCATCTGCAGCACTTACCTTTTCCGGCTGTACAGGGAAAGCAGCTACTACGCCTGCGAGCATTGCAAGGCTTGCAACGCCTGCCATGATTCTTTTTGAATTGTTCATCTTAAATAGGCCTCCTGATTTTCTGATTTACCACTAATCAACTTAACTGTCCGGCACATCCGCCTGATCCATAAAAAACGTGTGCAAAGACAGATAATAAACAATAATCCTCTTTTCGTTCACCGTAAAAATATATAAATGTGAGCGAAATAACCCCACTGATAATTATAGCAAATTACTATAATACATGCAATATTTGATTCGGTTTTCTACGAAAGTTCCAATGATTTGTACACAAGGGTTACTGGTGATTTGTTATAAATCACAATCATTATTGCAATTAAACTATAGCTGATATTCCCACCCGATTATATCCGGTATTTCAGGCGAAAAAGCACCGGCGGCACGCCACTTAAGACGCACCGCCGATGAAATATTTCAAGCCTCTTTATTCATCCCCCGGACGGGAATGTATTCTATGATATCTGATACCACGCGAACCGCACTGAAGATATCAGTGCACCGGTGTATCATAATCATTGCAGTAAAGCATAACGGTTATATGGTCCGCACTGTACATAAGTTTTTCTTTCGGTATCCATGCAGTAAGCAGCCATTCCTTATTATCAGTTTCAGCCGGCTTGTCTGTATCTTCTATTTTGCAGTAAAGAACTTTCAGTATTCCGTTGTTCATCAGCCTGATGTCACGAATAGCGTACGTTACATTCGACACCTCTGCCGGTACACGGATAAAGAGCAGTTCATGATCTTTGAACATTTCTTCTGCCTGTGCTTCATCTTTTATATTGCCGTATTTTACAGCATCGGCCATTCCGGTGCCTAACTGTGCGGATGAATCAAAGATCCTGTAATATGGCATTCTGGCTTCATTATCGGTATGAACTCCTGCCGAAGTGAAATCTACACCTCTGAGCATATATGCGACACTGCTTTCGTTTTCTGTGATCTTACTCTTAAATGACTTAACATTTTCCGGTTCAATAACAGTCTTAGGAACAGCAGCTGCATGGAACCAGAGTGTCTCTGTTTCACCGCCGCTCACAATACCTTTCGGCTTTTCAATGCGCGACACATTCATTTCAATGTTGTTATCAGAGTCAACAGACACCGAGAAAATACGGTTTTTCGGTCGCAGATTTCCTTCGTACTTTGTCTGGAACAGCAGGAAGTTATCCTCAAAGAATTCATCTGATATTCCAAAAAGGCTTACAGTTTCCGCCGGATCAATACCCTTTGCAGTGATCTCCTTATCAAACTGTTCCATAGAAGTGATCATTCCTGATATTTCAGGATACATCTCTTTTCCATTATAGATCACACCGGTGGAATTAAAGATCCTGCAGCGGTTAGTGATATTCTTCACCTGATCAAAATGAGAATAAGCTTCATTCTTTGTATGCGGATTATCCGGAAGGACAACTACATGATGAGATATACAGCCAAGATCTGTCTGGAATTCCGGAACAGACTTGTTATAATATAAATGAACATCGCCGTTTTCGTCTGTCTTTACAGAAGTAAGCTCAAATATAACACCGTTTCCGGTCATACAACTGTCGGTCATAACAGCTAATCGGTGATTTTCAAAAAATCCTTCACCGATTTCAAACCCTGTTGTACGTTTTAACTGAGCCGCAAAATCTTCCGATCCGATTTTTTCATTATATTCTTCCATAGAAGAAACAAAACGAGTCGAAGTGCCTGCAACTTTTCCTGTCCAGACGTCCAGTTCTTCAGGAGTACCGGCACCAAACTCTGTGATTATGTAGCCTTTCACTTCAGTTCCGGTGTTATCAGTTTCCGGGTTCTGAGTGGTAGTATTTATCGGTTTCACAACCGGCTGATCGACATATTTCTTCATGATACTCATTGATCTGTCGAAAACAAGCGCACTTTTCGGAACAGCGGCTGCAAGGAGCCATTCTGTTTCGTCATTTTCTGATTCTTTTTTCGTATCTTCACTACGCTCTATATAAACTTCCAGTAATGCAGCATTAGTCACTCTTATTTCTTTTAGCTTGTAATTCATATTTGACTTTACTGCAGGCTGTTCAACAACTATCAGTGCATTATCCTTAAAGAAATCATCTGTTACGAACTCATCCTTGATGCCGTTATATTTGCCTTCTCTAAATTCATTATTAAAGTCAAGATTTTCAGCTGACCAGAATATACTTACATATGCTTCATCATCCGATTTATGTTTATAATCTGTATGTGAAACTGAGATAACTGATTTCTTAACAATATTACTGTCAAGATAGTACTCACTGTCCGTATTTTTGATATCGACGCTAACCGAAGCCACAGCTGACGGATCGAGTTCGGATTTAGGCACAGCAGCTGCAAGAAAACAGCACTGTTCAGCATCAGCATGCGCCACAGGCATTCCGTTTTTAGTGGTTTCTTCATAACGTTCAACCCCAAGTATAAGATTATTCTGAGGATCCGTTTTAAGTGAAGTTATATGACGTTCTATACCTAGATACGGATCAAGGATCGTATAGTAAACAAGCGAGTTTTCTTTGAAGAAATCTTCTGAAATACCAAGCCTTTCAGAAGCAAGATAAGGATCTATACCCTTATCAGTAAAATTCTCATTATACTGCTCCATCGAAGTGATCAGACCGGAAGTATTCGAAGGATAAGGGTTGCTTGCGTTATACTTTACCGCAGTGGAATTAACAATTACAGATTTTGCTGTCAGATCTTTACCGGATGGCTTGCCTATAGTATTTGTCCTCTTCGAAAGATACTGTCTGAATGCTGCAAGGTCACTTAAATTTACTGTACCGTCATACTGAATATCAGCTGCTTCCAGAGCATTATCTCCTTTTAGCTCAGTATCTCCGATAAGATAAAGTGAGAGGATTGAAAGATCTGTAACATCCGCATTTCCGTCGCTGTTGAGGTCTCCGTAAATAATTTCGGTGGTATCGATTCCTGTAGTTTCTTCGGCATTCACCGGCATCGCTGCCATGCATGAGGCAGAGAGCAGAAATGCTGTAAGTCCCGCCGTTATTCTGTTCTTTTTCATAAAATCATGTCCTTTCTTTATCCCCCATATACAGAGGGGGGGGACATTTGTCAATAATGGTTAAAAATATAAATCGTGTTTAAAGCTAAACGGACTCAAAACAGGATTCCGCATCGCTTTCATTTATTATACACCGGAACTTATGAAATATCTCCGCGTTTTCCGAAAAAATTTTAAGTTTGTGGAAATGCACTATGCTGACATTCGGGATATTGTTATATATTCACAATCAAGAATACCGGCATGCCTCTGACACGCCGGTATCATTTTTTATTTCAATTTATTTTTCACTTAGGTTCCTGACATATCATCTCTGCTCATTTATGACCTCCTCGATAGACTTGTACGGGACTTCAGTAAACAGTGCCTTTATACCATCAACAGCATCAAGTGCGACAGCTATTTTAGTAAGCGACAGAAAACTAATATTTCCGGTCGATTCAAATCTCTTCAGAGATCCAAGACTTACTCCGGAACGCTTGCTGAGTGCTTCCTGCGACCACTTCAGACGTTTTCTTATTTTTCTTGCATTTTTAGCTACTTCAAGATTTATTTCATCGGATGTTTCCCAAACCATTTTATGCATCATATCACCTTCCGGATCAATATTCTATATAATAATTATAGCTAATATATTATCTTAAATCAAGTGTTTTTGATGTTTTGGGATAATATATTAGCTATTTAAAATTAATCACTCAATATCAATCAATACCCGTAATAAAGATTATGAATACGATCCAAGAAGCGCTTCCTGAACATGATATGTAACCCTGATTCCTGAAATATTTTCAAACACAAGTGCATCCTTCGGGATCGCAGCTGCCAGATGCCATGCACTGCTGCTGTTTTCATCCGGTTCTTCAGAATCTATAAACTGTCCGACAACTACCTCGAGCATGCCGTTGTTATTCACTCTGAGATTCAGAATATTGTATCTGAAATTCTTCTTTATCGCCGGCTGATTTATAACGAGCAGAGCATTGTCCTTAAAGAAATCATCCGTTATGAACTCATCTTTAAGATGTGAAAATTCACCATGAGTGCTCTCATTGATCATATCGAACCAGTTTTCTGAAGTACATAATTCCGATATGGTCTCTTCAGCGCTGAATCCGGTCAGTGAATTGGAAACGAGAGCCTTTGTATTCATATCACTATTAATTACATTCACAATGTCACTGTTTATTATATTGACTTTAAATGATGCCACTGCTTCCGGATCAAGTACATTTTTCGGAACCGCTGCTGCAAGGAACCAGTCCTCGATCTGTGACGGTGAAGCATACGGTTCTGATTTTTCATAGCGTTCCACATTTACTGTAAGGTTCTTCTTATAGTCAAAATCGATTAGAACGATACGGTATTCCGGACCGAGATGTCCTTCTTCTGCCGCATAGTAAACAAGAGAATAGTCATTGAAGAATTCTTCTGAAATACCGAGTCTGCTGTTTACTTCAGATGATCCTATACCTTTTCCGGTTATCTCCTCATCGAACTGCTTCATAGATGTGATCAGTCCTGAAGCCGAAGAAGTGAAGTCGAAATCAGTAAAACCGCATTCAGATGAATTAACGATCCTGCACGATTTTGTAATATTATTGTGCTCATGGGTATCATTAAAATGAACATACGTCCTGCTTCCGTTATGAGGATTATCCGGAATGACCGTTATATGATGCAGCAAAGCACCAAGCTCGGTACACACCGAAGGATAGAACCTGTCATAGTAAAGATGAACATCTCCGTTACTGCTTTCCTTTACAGCCGTAAGAGTATATTTCACTCCGTTGCAGGTTTCCGACTTATCGATTGCAACAGCAAGTCTGTGATCCTTAAAGAATTCTTCGGTTATCTCCAGTCCTTTATCTTTGAGCTGACCAGGCTGATATTCATTCTCACCCATGTACTTCTGATAATCTTCCATCGATGCAACCATGAATCCGTCGCCTGTATACCAGGAACCATTTGTGATCACTGTTGTGCATTTATCTGTTATATCAGTCTCACCGACAGATCTTCCGATGAAAGATATCTTCTTTGAAAGGAACTGTCTGAGAACAGCAAGGTCGCTTAAGTTTACCGCTCCGTCATTCTGAACATCGGCTGCTTCAAGAACATTTACATCTGTGATCTCACTGTCTCCGATAAGATGAAGAGAAAGAAGTGTAATATCTGTAACATCAGCTTTACCATCAC
>JBGUVZ010000337.1:0-2835 GCA_045220685.1 Oscillospiraceae bacterium
TGCGGTATGATTACAATTAAGACCATTAATGTCATCAAAGTACCATTTACATGATCAGCTTAATTATGATAAAATAATAATAAGGAAACGGAGAAGAAATATGAGTATTGAAGATCTGAAAGATTTGATAATTGAATCCAATATGAAAACAAGGAGGAATTAAAAAATGTGTATGAACTGCAAAAACAAAACCTATATTGAATCAACAACAACGCACGTTGTTGATCATCGCGATTCTCTAATCATAATAAGAAATGTTCCTTGCTTGGAATGCGAGCAATGCGGTGAAAAGTATTATACCGATGATGTTGCCGAAAAACTTGAAAAAATCGTAGAAACCGCTAAAACTCTTATGCAGGAGATTTCGATAGTCGATTATAAAAGCGCTGCATAAGTCAGTGAGAATGATTTGTACTGATTTAAGCCGGAACTGCAAAACCCACGCAGTTCCGGTGTTTTTGTTCGAAAAAAGAAATTTTATATAAAGATACATTCCTGCTAATATATTGAATCAGTCTGAAAAAGATGATATAATATAAGCAGAAACAGAAAGATTTAAAGCTGCTGCAACCAGAAATAACGAAAATAACGTATATTTATAATTTAATTTGAAATTAGTGGATGATGACAGGAGGAACAGATAGTTGAAAATATACATGGATATGTGCTGCTATAATCGACCGTACGATTCACAGGATCAACTGAAAGTTGAGTTGGAAACAAAAGCAAAATTAAAAATTCAGAGTTTAGTTCAAAAAGGTGAACTTGAATTGATAGGATCATATGTACTGGATTATGAATGTAGTAATATTCCTTCACCTATGAGAAAAAATGCAATTTTAGATTTCATGTATCGTAATATAAAAGGATATGTAGGGAGTGAAAGAGCAGAAAAATTAACACCAAAAATTCAGGAAATAATGCTTACGAATGTTAAGGAATATGATGCAAGTCATGTTGCTGCAGCGATTTACGCAGGATGTGATTATTTTATTTCAGTTGACAAAAGATTGTTGAAGTATAAGACTGATGAAATAAGAATGGTATCACCAATCGATTTTATCTTAGATTTAGAAATGGAGGAATAAATATGGCTATTGAATATACAGATATTTCACAGGTGAATACTTTTGAATTAGCTGATGCAGGAATGAATTGCCTTACAGAACAATTTGGTGTAGTTGGGGCAGAAGCATTTATAGCATTGATCTTAAGAGAAAAGTTTGATTATACCAAATGGAGAAATACATATTATGATAAAATGCAGGTTGGCGAATTTCAAAAGAAAGCAGTTGACTATGCTGAATCTCATCCTTATACCGGAGACGCTATAAGATTATAATTATAGTATAACTCACTCCCCAGAATTACGCTCCAGACACCGACGTAATTCCGGGGCTGTTTTATTATATTCACTTTCGGTTGTGCATCCTGCACAGAAAAATACATTTTTAATTATGAAATGTTAACCCTTTAACTTTTCCTTTAACGGTCGATATATTAGATGTAAGCAAAAAACACACTGACAAACAGTTCCGAGACTGAATGTAGGGCCCACAGGATGACGAAGATCTGGATGTCAAACAAACCAAAACAAATTTTATACGAGAAGGAACATGGATGTTTCTTCAAAATCAAATCGTTCCTCAAAAATCAAAAGCTCTGCAACGATGGTTTTCAATAAAAGGAAACCAATCAAATTCAAATTTATCTGGTTTCGGGGTTTTAAGTAAATCAGCTAAAACATCAGGGATTGAAAGCGATATCAGGGATAGAAAATGAATTCAGAGAACGAGATTTTTGCAAGGAGCAACAACCTAAATACATGGAGGTATTATTATGGGAATGGTAGTTAGAACTAATATGGCAGCTATAAATGCCAACAACGCATTAGGTAAGGCTTCAAAGGCTCAGCAGGCTGGTATGCAGAAACTTGCTTCAGGTATCAAGATTAACGCAGCTAAGGATGACGCTTCAGGTCTCGCTATTACCGAGAAGATGAAGAATCAGATCAAGGCTCTTGATACTGCGAAGGACAACTGTGAAGATGGTGCAAACCTCATTCAGACAGCTGAAGGTAGCATTAGTGAAGTTCATGATATTCTCACAAGAATGACTGAACTTGCTGAAAAGGCTGCCAATGGCGTTCTCGAAGATACTGACAGAGGTAAGCTTCAGAAGGAAATGGATCAGCTCTGCGGTGAAATTGATAGAATCGCTACTACTTCTAACTTTAATGGTCAGAAGCTTCTTGACGGTTCACTTGGTAGCAATGGCTATGTTAAAATCAATCAGGGTGCAGATAGTACTGTTGCATCTACTGGAGCATCAGGTGGCATAACTACACATGGTGAAACAGGAAAAATCACGACATCTTTTGATAGTGGTACCGATGGCAAGAAGGGCGTCCAGCTTACTTTTAAAGCTGCGTCAGGATCAACTCCTGCTAGTGTTGTAGTTGCTAACTCTTCAGCTGATAAAGCAACGGCAGGTATAAAGCTTCAGATAGGCGAATCGTCTATAAAGGCTGATAAACTTGAAGTGAAGATCAATAGTTTCCACACAGATTCTCTGTTTGCTGGTATTCAGGGCTTCCAGAATACATCAGCAAGCAACGCTGATACAACCGATACAGATGCGATTGCTAAAATAAAGGACAATAGAGACACAACTGAAGGCGGCCAGTCTACTTATAAGCAGGCTATCTCTATAGATATTTCTGATAAAGACAGAGCTTCTGCAGCAGCTGATGGAATCCGTCAGGTAGCTAATTACGTTTCAGAAGAAAGAGGTAAACTTGGCGCTCAGCAGAACAGACTTGAACACACAGTTAAT
>JBGUVZ010000338.1:0-3029 GCA_045220685.1 Oscillospiraceae bacterium
GATGCGCGGCAAAAAATATGCCTATGACATAAGAAAGCCATATGATACGTCAGCTGATAACAGTGAAAAGGAAAAAACAAAGTCTGAGGTAAAAGTCAGGACTTTACCTGAAGTACACAAACTTGATCAGATCTATAATCTGATAAACTGCAAAAAGCACAGGGAAGCGATAAATTCTGCAATGCTGCTGCTTTGCAGTGAAGATGCCGAAGAAGCTATGCGCATAATAATCGAGACATATCGCCATCTCGCAAAAAGTGATCCGGAGGACAAAAAGAGACTCCGTGAGTTTACTGACAGATTCAGTGAGCGTAACTTCATGTCAGATAAAACTTATCAGTGCCTGAGCGATGCTTATTATTCACTTGAAGACTACCCGAAATGTATTGAGCTTCTGGACAGAATGCTTGAGTGCGCAGATCCGTCTGATGTTTCAGCTGCAGTCAACGCACATTACAGAAAGGCTGTATGTTATCGTGCAATGAATGATCACAGTTCTGCGGTAAAAGAGCTTGAAACCTGGTTCGATATAACTGACAGGCTCGAAACTGACAGTTATGTTAATATGAAAAACAACAGCCTTTATGCTATGATCGCTGAATCATATGCATATATCCGTGAGTACAGAAAAGCCGAAAAGTTTGCAGATCTTATCCCTGATTCATCAAGGAAAAAAACTACGATCAGAAAAATCAACGAGCTGATGCGCAAGGAGAATGATCTGATACTCAGCAGCGATACTGAAGGGTATGATCCTGCTTCCCGAAAAGCACTTGATGATGCATATGCCCTGTACCATGATGTATACGGAACGGAAAACTTTGAACTTTCTGATGAAAAGGTAGTTTCGAAGATAAGATGGTTCAGAAAAAATGATCTCTATGCACTGCTTACCTGGCTGACTGCAGCTTCGCGTATTGCAGTTTCCGGAAACTTTAATGACGCTTCAGTAAATGATCCGGATGTAACTGTATCGGAAGCAGTTCAGAGTATTGAAAAGGCTTTCAGTTACGCTTTTGATAATCCTTTGTCAGAATCAGAATGTATCTATAACAGCGGATATATTATCGGTGCTTTTGAAGCATCACACAGACTCATTCCGGTTTGCCATGACGGACTGCTTATCTCATCTGTTTTACGTACTATGTTTAACGCAGAACAGGATGATTATTATCTTGATGATCTTATCTGTGCAGCAGAAGTTACTGAGTTCGGACGTAAGTATGACGTGCTTACGAATCTTCTGAATACCCTCAGAATATTTTACGATAACACTCAGATTTCGCTTGGAAGATGTATTGAAACAGATGATAAAGGAAATGTTGATGTTCGTCTGAATCTTAAAAACAGAAGCCTTATCAAGCAGTGGTATAATGGCGTATCAGACAATGTAAAGAAGCAGCTTGAAGGTCTTATCCAGTCTGCTCATTCTGAGGAAGATAAAAGCGGATTCAACTGGGGTATTTACAGCATCGGTTATACTGCGAAGGAGATACTTGACAGGCTTAACGGATGTTATGATGAAAAAGGCAGAAAGTATTTCTTTATAAGATTCCTTGAAAACGAAGAGGTGCTTCTTGACGATGATTTCCTTCCGGAGATTTGCGGTACCTTCTGCGGCATTGAAAAAATGAATATTCTTTCACGTATCGAGCGCCATGTGGATACAGAAAGATTTACACTGAACGAAAGATTAAAGCAGCTTTTCAGTGAGCCGAAGGAAAAGCATAATTTCAGAAGCGTAAGACTGATAAAGAAATATGCCAGCGATATTAAGGATAAGAAGCTGGAGAATAGTCCTGAGTTCGGCCATTACACTGAATGCATGTTCCATGATAAAAAATGTTTTATGACATGTCTGAGTGATTTTGAACTGGATCTGGATCTTTACGAGAGCTGGGGAACGTTATCCGCTGAAAACGGTGATAAGGAAAAGATACTTGATCTTGTCCGTGTCTGGTTCAGAATAACTACTCTTACCAGCGATTTCGGATTTTTCAGAACACTTCTTAGCTGCATAAGGGAACAGATAGAGATAAACGCCGAAGACCACGGTAATGAACTGATGAGCACACTTGTCGGACTAACTGTCAGCAAAGATCATTCAGTTGGCGAAGATTCAAAGAACAGAATAGCGTCATATATTGAGCAGAAGAATTTCAAATCGGCTGAATTTCTTCTAGACTGCATCCGAAGAAAAGACACAGTTGCAGTTGAAGATCATTCTGCAGAGCCGTTCAGTTATTTTTCAGAATTCGTAAGTGAACATGCAAAGAATTACCGTCTTGTTTTCGGTACGGAAAAGAGCATGGGTGAAATAATAAAGCTCAATTCCGGAAAGCAAAACCTTGAAGATGCTTTAGTTTACTGCAGTAATAACCAGACTGAAGACAGTGTCAGATCTGCAGGACTTATCAGAAACTGGATCTGGTCAGATGGTAAAGAAGGAGAAACCATATCAGCTATAGAAAAACTTATGAGCCTGATTGGATTTGATGTTTCAGAAGTCATAGCAGATCCTGAGACGGCAGATGATAAGCATTTCATGGTATACTGCCGTGACAGTGAAAAGACTGTTTCACATCCTGTTCCTGCATTCGGATCAAAGTCTGTGACAGACGGATTCCGCGTATTATGTCTTTACGGCAGAAACAAAACAAGTGATCTTATTCAGATCTTTAAGGAAAACTCCGAACAGAAATCTGTCCCGACCCTGGTATTACTTGATTATACTCTCAATATGGAAGTGAGAAGGGAACTTGCAATGGTAATAAAGCAGGAGGATAAGCTTAATAATGTTTTCCTCGTGGCTGACCGTGTTGTACTCTTCCATCTTGCAAGACACTATTCAGAGGATACGATCTTAAAGCGTTTCCTTGCAGTGACAGTTCCGTTTTCAAATTACCAGCCGTATGAGACTGTTTCAGGTAAGAAGCTTTCTCCGGAACTTATGACGGAAAGCGAGCTTTTAAAAGTTCAGGGTAACGACGATATTATCGCTGCCGGTGAAAAATACAGATCAGAGGCTG
>JBGUVZ010000339.1:0-7268 GCA_045220685.1 Oscillospiraceae bacterium
TATGATCGACAATCATATCCATCAGGGAAATGAACTGAGGATCGACTGCAGAAGAATAATCTTCAAGCGCTGCCTTGACATGAACGACAGAGCACTCAGAAATACAGTTGTCGGACTCGGCGGAAAGATCAATGGTTTTCCTCGTGAAGACAGTTTCCAGATCACTGTTGCTTCTGAAGTTATGGCTATTCTCTGTCTTGCATCTTCTCTCGATGACCTTAAGAAAAGAATTGGAAATATACTTGTTGCGTATGACCTTGACGGAAATCCGGTCTTTGCACGTCAGCTTGGTGTTCAGGGGGCGGCAACTGCTCTTCTTAAAGATGCTCTCAAGCCTAACCTTGTTCAGACACTTGAAAACAATCCTGTTTTCATCCACGGCGGTCCTTTTGCAAACATCGCTCACGGATGCAATTCAATACGCGCAACAAAGCTTGCTTTAAAACTCGGTGACTATTGCATTACTGAAGCAGGATTCGGCTCAGACCTCGGAGCTGAAAAGTTCTTCGACATCAAGTGCCGTTTCGCAGGAATTAAGCCGTCATGCGTTGTAATGGTCGCAACTATCCGTGCCCTCAAGTACAACGGCGGAGTTCCTAAGACAGAACTTACAGCTGAAAATGTTGATGCTCTTAAAAACGGTATCGTAAACTTAAAAACTCACATCGAAAACATGAAGAAGTTCGGCGTTCCGGTTGTTGTTGCAATCAATCGTTTCCACACAGACACTGACGCTGAAATAGCTGTTATAGAAGAAACATGCCGCGAGATGAACGTGGAAGTATCTCTTACCGAGATCTTTGCAAAGGGCGGCGAAGGCGGAAAGGATCTTGCCGATAAGGTTTGCAGCACTATCGAAAAGGCTGAAAAAAACGGCGAGATAAACTTTGCTCCTATCTACGATGAAAAGCTTCCTGTTAAGGAAAAACTCGATATCATCGCACGCGAGATCTACCGTGCAGACGGAGTTATCTTTACAGCACAGGCTGAAAAATCTCTTAAAGAGATTGAAAAACTCGGATTTGCAGACATTCCGGTTTGCGTAGCCAAGACACAGTATTCACTTTCTGACGATCCGGCTCTTCTCGGAAAACCGGAAAACTTCAAGATTACAGTCCGCGACCTTAAGGTGTCAGCAGGTGCCGGATTTATCGTAGCCTACACAGGCGACATCATGACAATGCCGGGACTTCCTAAGCAGCCTGCAGCGCTGAGAATCGACTGTGACAACGACGGAAACATTACAGGACTTTTCTGATATGATCAAGTTTGAAACTCATTCTCCGGAGGAGACCATAGAGCTTGCCACGAAAATAGGTGCTCTTCTCCGTCCGGGAGATATTATAGCCTATAAGGGCGGGCTCGGTGCAGGAAAGACTACTTTCACAAGAGGACTTGCAATCGGTGCAGGTCTTGACGATGAAGTTGCTTCTCCTACTTTTGCCCTTGTAAACGAATATCACGGTGCTCTCGATATTTATCATTTTGATATGTACCGCATCGAAGGACCGGATGATCTTGAAACTACAGGTTTTTTCGATTACCCGATGGAAGACAGCGTTTTCGTTATCGAGTGGTCGGAAAACATCATCGATGCACTTCCTGAAAAGCTTATTTCGATCGAGATAATACGCACCGGTGACGAGTCACGCGAAATAATCATCGAAGGAGACGATCGGTTTGCAGATATTAGGAATTGACACATCGGGAAAAAATGCTTCCGTTGCTGTATGGAATGACGGTGAACTCAGAGCTCAGTATTTCGTGCAGACCAGAATGACTCACTCGCAGGTGATACTTCCGCTGTGTGAGAAAATGCTTGCAGATCTCGGAATCGGAGTAAAGGATATCGACAAATTTGCTGTTGCTGCAGGACCTGGGTCCTACACAGGACTCAGAATTGGCATTTCAGCTGTAAAGGCGCTTGCTTTCGGTCTCGGTAAAAAGTGTAACGGAGTATCGACACTTGAAGCTATCGCATATAATTTTGCAGGTGCAGCCGACTGCTATGTATGTTCAGTTATGAAAGCAAGACTTGACATACTTTACTGTGCGGTGTTCAGAGTAAGCGGAAACGAAGTTTCATACGTCATGGAGGATGCCATGATGACAAAGGCTGATCTTTCTGAAAAACTGAAGGCTTTTGAAGGAAAGATAATAGTCGCAGGTGATGCCTCATCCGATTTTGTCTCATTTGCTTCCGATGAACGCATAGTTCTCGCTCCGGCACATCTGAGAAGTCAGCTTGCCTCGGGAATATGCATGAGCGCTTCAGAAAAAGAAGGCCAAGATCCGGATGAGATCGATGCACTTTATATGCAGATAACAAAGGCTGAAAAGGATCTGCTTGAAAAAAGCTAAAGAAAATTTAGATCAGGCAAAACCGGATTTCCGGTCAGATAAGTTTATGCTAAAAATAGTTGTTGATTTTTTATAGAATTAGTGCTATAATTTAATCATATTTTCTATTGTCCGCAGTTTACAGCCAGTCTGTATCTGGGGACGTATATTTTTTATGAAAACGGAGGAACTACGATGATAGCAATAGGATGCGATCATGCAGCTGTAGATCTTAAAAACGAGATAGTTAATTTTCTTAAGGAAAAGAACATAGATGTTACTGACTGTGGCATACAGGCCGGAGAAAAATGTGATTATCCTGATATGGCAGAAAAGGTATGCGGAATGATCACTTCAGGTAAGGCTGAAAAGGGAATTTTAGTGTGCGGCACTGGTATCGGAATGTCGATAGCGGCCAATAAAATCAAGGGTATTCGTGCAGCATGCTGTTCAGATCATTTCTCAGCCAAGTACACAAGACTCCACAACGATGCAAACGTACTCTGCATGGGTGCGAGAGTTATCGGACCTGGCCTTGCACTTGAACTGACTGATCTTTTCATAAACACTGAATTTGAAGGCGGCCGTCACCAGAGACGAGTTGACCTTATAACAAAGCTCGAAGAAAAGTAATTTTCACAATTTTATCAAAAGAATATTTACAGTCTTTCACGGCTGTTTAGTAAAATAAAAATATATACAAAGGAGGAAAAACTGCCATGTATAAAAACGTAAAAATAATCGAACACCCGCTTGTACAGCACAAACTTTCACTTCTCAGAGACAAAACTACAGGTTCCAAAGAATTCAGGGAACTCATTGCGGAAACAGCAACACTCATGTGCTACGAAGCTACAAGAGATCTTCCTCTTAAGGAGGTTGAGATCTCAACTCCTCTTGCAACATCAAAGTCAAAGATAATCTCAGGACGTAAGCTTGCCTTCATCCCGATCCTCAGAGCGGGTCTCGGAATGGCTGAAGGTGCTATGTCTCTCGTTCCTGCAGCAAAAATAGGTCACATAGGTACTTTCCGTGATCCGAAGACACTTGAATCTGTTCTTTACTACAGCAAGCTTCCGGAAGACATACACGAACGTGATGCGATCATTCTTGATCCGATGCTTGCAACAGGTGCGTCAGCATGCGTAGCTATAGACGAACTCAAAAAGAAGGAAGCCAAGAGCATAAAGCTCATGTGTATCATTGCTTCACCTGAGGGACTTGAAAAAGTAGCAACACTTCATCCTGAAGTTGAGATCTACTGCTGTGCAGTAGACGAGCGCCTTGATGAACACAAGTACATCATTCCTGGCCTCGGAGATGCAGGCGACCGTATTTTCGGTACAAAATGATCATAAACCAGTAAAAGCAGAACGTTCGGCAGACCCATGTCCGCCGGACGTTTTTGATTATATCAAATGAAAAAACCTGATTTTTCGTTTGTTTAAAAGGAGAGAAAATTATGGATGAGAAAATAGCAACATTACAGAAATGGATCGACGAATCAGAAAACACAGTATTTTTCGGCGGAGCCGGTGTATCAACGGAAAGCGGTATTCCAGACTTCAGAAGTGTTGACGGTCTTTACAATCAGAAATATGATTATCCGCCGGAGGAGATAATAAGCCATGAATTCTTCTACGCAAAGACAGAGGAATTCTACAGATTTTACCGCGACAAACTTCTTGCACCGGGCGTAAAGCCAAACAAAGCACATCTTAAGCTCGCTGAACTTGAGGCGGCAGGAAAGCTGAGTGCAGTTATCACACAGAACATTGACGGTCTTCACCAGATGGCCGGAAGCAAAAAGGTTTTCGAACTCCACGGAGCGGTAAGCAGAAATTTCTGCCTCGAATGCGGAAAAAGATATGACGCTGATTACATAATGGAGCACACACCGATACCGAAATGCAGCTGCGGCGGCCTTATTAAGCCTGATGTTGTTCTCTACAACGAAGGCCTTGACGATAACATAGTAAGCGGTGCAGTAAAAGCGATCGCTTCAGCTTCACTTCTTATAGTCGGCGGAACTTCTCTTGTAGTGTATCCGGCGGCAGGTCTTCTTCGCTACTTTGCCGGAAGTCATATAGTTCTTATCAACAAGTCGGCAACTTCATTTGACAAAAACTGCGATCTTGTTTTCAACGATTCCATCGGTGCAGTTCTTGACCAGATCAAAGCGTGATATAGTAAACGAGAAATTTATTTTTCCTTTACTATCAGCCGATATGCAGGAAGCAAATGTAGTTTGCAGATCTGCAAGGCAATAAAAAAAGACAGCATATCCAGCGCGTTTACATACGAGAGCGGGATATGCTGATTTTGTTGTATTATGATCTGATAAGATTTTTCCGTGAGTTTGTATGTCAGAACAGATCAAGCATGCTGTCCAGATAGATCTCTTCACGTACGATGAGTTGGTATTCGGGTTTGGTAAGGTAATAAAGCAGAAATTCAAGATTGACAGCGCTTCCGAGCCCTCTGCCTTCTATTTTGAAGTTCGAAAATCCCATAGGAATATACGTGTTTAGAATGTCATCGATGCCGATAAATCCGGGATTTTTCATAGCAAGCGAGAAACGGTATCCTTTATCTGCATCAGGCGAAGAGCAAATATGATCAGCGCAGTCTTCACCGAGATTTTTACGGCTCACATTCTCATAGCACGCTTTCCGGTCTTTACAGTAAAATGAGCAGCATTCATTACACAGAAATTCAGTTTTGTCCTTCTGTTCTTCAGTGAGAGAGGCTAGTTTATCAAACTGCTTGTTCAGCCTGAAATCAGGTACAACATATTTAAATTCGTTCCGGTCTGTTTCCTTTACAAACTGATCAAAATCAGTCTGAACCTTTGTGGTCGAGGAAACAAAATAAAGACCGGGATAATTTTTTCTTATATGATCAAGCAGAAGATCTGAGTGGATTATTACTCCGTTTTGAACGCCGCCGCTTTTTGAGAAAAGTTCACAGAGAGCATTGCATTTTCTGTCGTCAAGATCTTCCGGGTTTAAAAGAGAATTGCTGAAAGTAAGCCTTGAAGATATTCCGTATTTGTTCATAAGTGCGAGTACATCTTCGGCAGCGCATTCACCGAAACCAGCGCGTCCGCCTCCCCAGATGCAGTCAGCCGGAGCGCCGTAGACAGATGCTATTTCACACCAGTCGTAAAAATATTCACGGTGCTTCCGGTAAAGCGGCAGGAACACACTGTAAAGATCATAAAATTCAAACAGCCCCGGAAGATGATAAAAAGCTTTCTTTTGAGTTGCATTTTCCATAATTTTCACCTTTGACAATTATTTGCGACCTATCTGATCAGATTTAAGTATAACATATGAATGATGTGAAAACAATACGGAGTGATATTTCTAATCTACAGAAACGCAAAATCCGAACAATTCTCGACACCATAAAATTTGATTGTATCAAAGCTTAAAACGAAATAATCGCCTTGATGTTACATTAATGTTTAATGATGAGAGAAAGAAAAATATAATAAAGGTAATAGTACAATAATTGATCAACATTTTACTGCTTATAATATTGAACCATACAGGAAAGTAAAGGTTTACAGTTAACTCATGTATGATATTATAACGGCATTGTGACTGCTTAAAAAAGAACAATAATGTGCAAAATGATGAAATGTAGCTATGACCATAAAATATTTCTGTGCGGTATTGACATACACTTTCAACAATGTTATACTATACACATAGACAGAACGAAAAATGTGTCGGTTCTGATTGATTGTGTAAAGTTAATAATTGGCAAACCTGCTGAAAGGCTGGGACGCAAAACTGAGGGTCTAAATTCTTTGAAAGAATATGACAGCCAGTTGCTCGGTAAATAAAATTCAAACAACTTCCAGAAGTTCATATATCATCTGGAAAAAGCTGATACCGGAATATAGGTATCAGCTTTTTTGTTTACCGGAAGATGACGGATTTATTCAAGAGCTTAGACAGGAGGAATTGGTATGGAAAAGAGCAGAAACACAAACAGAAAGTTTAAAGGCTTCACACTTATTGAACTGAGCGTCGTAATTACGATAATCGGTGTTCTTGCGGCGATACTTATACCGGCGATGACGGGCTGGATCGAAAAGTCAAACAATGCTACTGATACGGAAAACGCGAGAATCATCTGCAATGCGATACAGGCTGATTGCGTTGATACACCAGATTATGAAGCCTATACAAAGAGTCCGTGGTACGGCGGAGGACAGAAGGATGATAATCATGGCTACGTTTATGTGGATAAGCGTGAAGTACGCTGCAGCAGCTATAAGGTAGCACTGCTTTTACAGGAACAGGGATTTATAAAATCAGCAGCTGAACCAGACAGAGTAGGCGGCGGAAGAACATATACAATAAATGGCAAAGATGAAGAAATAAAAGAATATGTGTACGTAGGTTCGAAGGCAAGCAACATGCTTTGCAAATCCAGGAAAACATGGTACCGCTATCAGGTAAATATATATGACAACAACGGTACGATCGATTTAGCATACTCAGCACTCGCAAAGGATACTGAACATGATAATGATACAGACATGAGTTCAAAGACAAATAAGATCGATCGAATAGCTTCTGCGAATTTTGCAAAAAGAGCAGGTGCGGGACGTGCTGATGATTATGCGTCAATAGGATCTGAATATACAGGCTGATAAATGTTCAAAATTCATTATACACACAAATAACGTGCGGAACAAAGAAAAACTATATACTTCTTACAAAGTGAAAAAATAAATAAAATAAGTATTGACAGAGGTCTTCCTGCGTGATATAATAATAAAGCTGTCGCGCGAGGGAGACCTCAGAACGTTAAGACAGTAATATAAGTATCTTGAAAATTGAACAATGCACTAAATAAAACCCTTGAAGATTCTTTGAGATTTCTCGAAAGAATTATTTAAGAAGTCAAGC
>JBGUVZ010000340.1:0-2035 GCA_045220685.1 Oscillospiraceae bacterium
AACCAACCCTTAAATGTATAGCCAGCGCGCGAAGGATTGCTTAACTTCATTTTTCCGGTGTAGTACTCAAGATTTTTGATTGAATTAGTACCACCATTAAGCACATAGTTGATTCTATATTTAACTATAACCTTACATGCAATACTCTTACTTTCATCTGACTTTGAATATGCAGTAATTGTAGCAGTACCTGGTTTAAGCGCAGATACCACTCCAGTAGCAGATACTTTAGCTATTTTATTGTTGTTAGATTTGAATGTAACATCGGGTATGCCAGAAGCAACAATAGTATATTTCTTTCCTACAGCCAAATATAATGTGCTATCTGAAATAGTAATTTCTGGAGGCAATTCATAGATAGGTTTTGTTTTATACAAATACTCTGAGTCTTTGCTGACCTTGATTACAGGGCGGATTCCATATGAATAAGTATGATACCAGGAACCGACAGTACCATTAGCATCAATATAATATCCTTTTTTGTTTCCGTAACTCCACAACTTCGGGCCTCTAAGCCAGTATCTAGTTGCAGATTTGTTGGTATCGATCCACTCTGTTGCATAAGCTATTCTGTCTGTTTCATTCAAAAAACCATAATAATTGTCATTGAAATCATCTTTTATCAATAAATATACTTTATCATTGGTTTCTACAAGACGAGGCGTTCCGCCATTTGGATTGTTATCATAGTCAGATTCAACATTATCAACTTTTGATATAGCAATGTCTGCTTGTTCTTTTTCTGTAAAAGCAACATTCAAAAAATCAGAATTGAGCCATGTTCTCAATCCGCATGTACTCCAAAATGCATCACTATAATCGAGCGCACGTTTATCTATAACTTTATCTGATATAAGCGTATAATAACCGCCTTCAGAATCAATTACTCTCCATTCTATGGGTTCGTCTCTATAGTATTTTCCGTCTTTCTTTTTAAACCTTATATTGTCAATAACTGTTTCTCCATTTTTAAATTCAGCTAAATCTAATAAATCAAGTTCTCTTTGATCAGTAACCAGACTCTGAACATAGCGACCAAAATATAGTCTTATATTGTCATCTGCTATAGTGTTCCTAGCTTTCTGCTTAGCAGTTGTCTGAGGAAGTGTTCCCGATGGTTCTTTAGAGTCGGTAGGGTCCTGAGTGCTTTCGGAAGGCCCTGGTGTTTCGCTCGTCTCTTCTGCATTCTTTGAGGACTCACTGGATTCTGAAGGAACTGTGGTTTCAGTTGATTCAGACTGCTCTGTTTCCTTAATAGTCTCCGCCGTTTCTGTAGGTGTTTCTGTTTCAACGGTCTTTTCAGTTTCTGAAACTTTGGTTGATTCAGAAGTCACTTTAGTCTCATCTAGCTGTTGTTTTTCCGTTTCTATAGTTTTTTCTTTGTCTGTCTCTGTGGGCTTCTGCTTTTCAGTTTCCTTTAAAACAGACTTTTCTGTCTGCTTGGGTTCCTTCTTTTCTGTTACCTCAGTAGCCTGAGTTTCTGAAGGGGCAGCAGTTTCATCTGCTACAACGTTAACAGGAGAAACAAATAAAGATAAAAGCATTGAAATAGACAGTAAAATGGACGTGATCTTGAGACGTTTCATAACTCTCCCCCCAGAAACAATCAAAATAAAACATCACTTTTATTATATAACCTGAAACTTGAAATTCATGACTTATTTGTAAAACTATCAATATTTATCATTCTTGTATTCCGAATTCAAACTCCGTAAAAATTAACAGATCATGTATTATCTTGCGCTTATCATCTTCCTCAACAATTTTCATTTCTAGATCATTAAGTGCAGGATTAGAAGCGGAAATCCTTTCTATCTCTTCTTCTCCTCGTTCTTTACCTAGTTTTGAAAGGATGTCCCTTTCATAATTCAAGGTTGATGCAAGTTCCTTACTGAACATTCTTGTAGTAGTTATCAAAAATCTCCGGCATTTGTTGCCGGGAAAACACACAAAATGCGTTAAAACCGCTTAAAATCAATGCTTTGAAAAAGCCGTAAAAACGGGTTTAAGCGATTTTAAGCGGGTTTGAAGCAAT
>JBGUVZ010000341.1:0-13968 GCA_045220685.1 Oscillospiraceae bacterium
GAATACCTATCTTGAGAATTGCTGAAATGATGTGCGGATCAAGCGATAACTTCTTAAAAGAAAATCTGAAAGCTTCTTCTTCATTTGCGAGACATTTCAGTATGAGTGCGGCAGATATGAACTGCGAAACAGCTGTTGCAAGACCTACGCCCATTACATCCATTTTAAACAGTATAACGAAGATAAGGTTGAGAACTACGTTTACGGCCCCGGCAAAGGTGAGATATGCAAGAGGTCTTTTGGTATCTCCCTTTGAACGGAGTATCGAACTGCCGAAGTTGTAGATCATCATCGGGATCATGCCGGTGAAATATACTCTTAAGTAGACAGATGAAAGAGAGAGCACATTGTCCGGTGTGTCCATGAGCTTAAGAAGCTGAGGGGCGAATATGATACCGAATACCATAAGAATTGTACCGCAGATCATGCTGAGCGAGATGGCGGAGTGTATAGTTTTATTTATCTGCTTTTTATTGCCTGCTCCTGAAAACTTTGCTGTCAGTACGTTTACGCTGACGGAGAGTCCGAGAAAAAGGTTTGTCATAAGGTTTACAAGAGCTGTAGTGGAACCTACAGCGGCAAGGGAATACTTACTTGCGAAGTTGCCTACTACAATGACGTCCGCCGCATTGAACAGAAGCTGAAGAACGCTTGACAGCAGCAGAGGTATAGTAAGTTCAAGCAGAGCGGGCAGAATTGGCCCGTTACACATATCAATTTCATTTCTGGACTTTGGCATTTAAATTCTTCTTTCGTAAAATGAATTATTTCTTTCTAAAAAATAGGGGAATGAGGCATTAGCCCCATACCCCGTACACCTGTTTCAGGTGCGTATCATGATTTCAGATTGAGAATGTATCTGAAAATAAAGCATTCCTTTCTGCTCTTTGAACTGTAAATATTTTCAGCAAGAGTTCTGGCAGTTTTTAATGAACGTGCAAGTTCTTCGTCGGTTATCTCATCCTTGCTGAATCCGGCTTTCAGAGCAGTTCTTATTAGTTCATCAAGCTCGCCCTTACCGACAAGATCACCGGCCTGTTCCTCTGCATATTCCGCAAATTCAAGCGGCATCATGCTGCCTTTTCCTATACCGTAATGTTCGAGAAGTTCGGTTGTGTAGCGGTAAACATTTGCCATGCTTTTATTGTTGGATCCTGTACGGAATCCTCTTGTTCTGCTGTTTGTAACACTGATGTGTCTGAACAGGATAATGGCAGCGATAAGAAGGAAGAGCACTGTTACAGATATAACGAATTTTATCACTGCATTTAAAGTCTTCTTTAAGAATCCCGGTTCGTTTCCATCCGGGTTAGTCGTGCCGGATTCATCCGTAACCGCTGCAGCGGAATCAGTTTCTGCTGTTGTTTCAGCAACGGCAGCAGGTACGAGTTCCGTAATAATCTCAGTCACCGGAACAGCTTCCGGTTCAGTCTGTTCAGGAGCTTCCGTTACAATTGCTGTTTCAGCTTCGGTAACCGCCGCTTCCTCTTCGCTTCTTTTTGCTTCAGCCGAGATTATTCCGCGGTCATAACCCGGAGTGAACTCGAACGGAACCCATCCGTAACCGTCGATGTAGAATTCAGCCCATGCGTGAGCACGAGAGTCGTGAATTTCGACCCTGTAATAATCTTCAAAATTGTCGGCTTTTTCGATATCTGAAGGGATAACAATGTAGCCTTCAGCATATCTTGCAGGAATGCCCTTAAGACGTGCCAGTACAACTGCCGCTGTGGCAAAGTGTGAGCAGTAACCCTTGTGGTTTTCCTTCAGAAGATACCAGGTAAGTTCCGTATCCGGAGGAGTTATGCCCGGTTCGAGCGTGTATTCAGCAGATTCACTGAGTATGGATTTTATACGTGAACTTATTTCCTCAATATTTGTTCCGTCGTAGTCCGGAATATAACTGTATTCGGAAGCAAGCTCATTCATTGTCTCGCTGTCCGGAAGATCTGTGTAGGTTTTGTGAACGTAATCCCTGTATTCCTTTTCAAAATCACTGGCAGCAGGGAACTGTTCCTTGTTCTTTTCAAGATGACTCGTGTTGATGAACATATCTCCCGGGAAATATGCATCAAATGAGTAGTTAGCTGTGTTTTCAATACGTAAAAATCCGTCTTTTTCAGGGATCAGCTGATTGTCAGGTGAAACACTGTATGGTGTGAAGGCATATTTGTTGATACTAAACCGGGAGGTTATTACTACATGTCTTTTGGAAACATCGCCCGGATAGACGGTACTGAGATATGAGTCGTTACGGAAGTTGAAATACTGAGGGTATTCACCGGTCCTGCTCATAGTGTCAAACAGATGTTTGTTATCAGAGACTATTTTCTCAGGAAGGGAATACCAGGCGTTGTTCCTGTATTCAGCACCGGTAAATCCTTTCAGATAAATAATACTGTCAACTTTGTCTGTAATCATCATGGTTAGATCAATCTTGTCAGTAAATGTGACCTTCGAGAAATTACCGAGCTGCGATCTTTCAGTAACAGGGTTCCTTTCAGTTCCGTTCTGTATGTTGTTTGCTATTTTTTCAATGGAAAGATCGGATATCGCAGTTTTTATCTCTGTTCGTGTAGTTGTGACCTTTTCAGGACGTTCTACATTGATGACAGTAGTTACTGCGGCAGATACGAGAAAAATCGCGAATACTGAAAGAAGCGTTATTATGCCGATATCTTCGATAACGTTGTTCCTTAAGTTACCCGAAGAAACAAATATGTTTTTCTTACGCACGAAAACAGGCTTGCCTGATTCAGTATGGTACTGGTTGCCTGCGACTCTCATTGCAAATACTGCTACCCAGTATGAGATAAGGAGAGAGAAGGCAAGGTGATTCGGGCTGAAACCGAACATAAGACCAGTTTCGATAAACGGGAAAGTTATCAGAAAAGTGATAACGAATCTTGGCTTTACTATGGTGTTGTAGCACAGTACCGGAACTATGGCAGCGAACAGAAACATCATGAATATGGTCAGACAATAGTATCTGTCAGTACCCTCAGGTATCGTGTACACTGTGTGCCCCGGTGCTACCACCTTGATCGTGTCCGCTATTATGTTGACAAGTATGCCGTAGCCAAGTGAGAATTCGGTTATCTTTTTATATATTGCATAGCCCCATCCCAGATAAAGCAGGAGATTTAAGTTTCTCGCCTTCGACGGGAACATACAGAAAACTGATGAGATCACAAAGAAGATCGCCTCAGCGGCATATATCATTTTTCTGTTGCATTCAAAATCGAAGAGCGTCAGAAACGAAAACGTAAAACCAGCTATTCCGGCCATGGTGGTTATTATCAGCAGCAGCCGTGAATTGATCCGGTATCTGCTGTTGAAGGCAAGCGAGATCGAGTCGGTAATGTTTATCCCGCCGCCTGTAATTGTGTGGTTTTCTGTATTTCTTTTCATTTTGTTCCTTTTATATAACAACCTTGTTCAGACTTTCTGAAATATCTCCGAAGTCAGCTTCCACAGCAAATGTGGATCCTGTGTCATGGAAAAATTCAGGTGTTTCTGATCCGTCGTTTATGTACAGATAGGTTTTGTGCTCTGCGTTGTTAAGCACTGTAAAATTATGAAACAGTTCATCGGAGAGTGCCGGTGAAATGTATATGAGATTTGAAAAATGCACATCATTGTTTTCAGCTTTGCTGTGAATGAAGGCGCTGAAAATATCGTCGTACGTACCGGATGAAAAAACTGCACTGAGAAAAGCGGAGAAATCGATCTCGGAACTTATCTTTTCAGTGTGGAGCATTTTCTGGTTCGGATCATACCAGGCAATTTTATGAGTGATATTGTTTGCAAGCATGAAATAGGAAAGTGACATTGCGGCATCTAGAGATGCGTCGTTCTTTTCCATACTGTATTCAGATGAGCTGTCTCTGCAGAATTCAAATATTATGATTATCTGGCTGCTGACCGGCAGGCTGTATTCCTTTACCATGAGTTCGTCCAGCTTTGTGGTCAGATTCCAGTGTATACGGTTTATCTTGTCACCGTAAATATATTCACGTATGTTGAAGATCTCGGAGCAGTCATCGCCGGCCTTTACCTTTGAGAATTCCTCGTTGTCCGTCATGCTGTTCAGCGAAGTGTCCACTGCAGGATCAATACTTGCAAGTGTCGGTACAACTGCTATGTCGTGAGTGCAGTTATAGTTTATGACTTTTGAAAAAAGCTTTATGTAGTCGTAAACGCGGATGCTTTTCAGAGATACCTGTACCATGCCGCAGTGAGCGTAGGAAACGCTGAACTTTATGCTCTGTTCATTGTCAGAAGCGACCGGAAGCATTGTGGTAAGGGACTGCGTCTCATTGGTAAGAGTATTTGTTATCTGAAGCGACACGACCGCACATGAAACCGGAAGAATTGAATGATTCTTCAGTCTGACCGCGATCCTTGTCGGAACATTTCTTTCAGTCGTTGAACAGCCGATGTCAAGAACAGCTGTTATGTTTTTTGATGTGTGCATAAGAATGAACAGCTGCAGAAAAGGAAAAACGACTGTCAGTATAAGGATAAGCAGCGACATGCTGTCAACGAAGAGAATGTAGAAAAGGACCATGCAGGCAAGCAGAATCAGATAGATTATTTTGCTTTTGATCATTTTTGGACCTCTTATCTGTCGAATTCAGGATGCTTGACCTGTGATGCGATCTCGTCGAGTATCTGGATCGCACTTACATTGTTGATGCGTGCATTTGAATTCAGTATAAGACGGTGTGAGAATACGTCGTGATACATGTACATGACATCGTCCGGAATAACGTAGTCGCGGCCTTTTAAAAGGGCGGTTGCCTTTGAGATCTGCATAAGTGCGATGGCACCTCTTGTACTTATGCCGAGCTTTATCATCGGATGTTCACGGGTAGCCTGAGCGAGCTTTGCAATGTATGTGTAGATCTTGTCATCAACGTGGATGCCTTCGACTACCTTCTGAAGTGCGATGAGAGTTTCAGTATCTGCGACTTCGGTTATAAAATCGAGAGGTGAGTAGTTTGACTTTAACTTCAGGATCTCAGTTTCGCTTTCAAGATCAGGATAGCCCATTGAGACCTTTATCATGAAACGGTCGAGCTGTGACTCAGGAAGTTCTTGTGTACCGACTGAACCGATAGGGTTCTGTGTTGCCATTACGATAAACGGCTTCGGAAGTTCATGAGTAACACCGTCAACAGTTACTTTGCCTTCCTCCATGATCTCGAGAAGAGCAGACTGTGTCTTGCTTGATGTTCTGTTGATCTCGTCGGCGAGAAGCAGGTTGCACATTGAAGCACCCGGCTTGAATTCAAAGCTTCCGTTGTGTTTGTTGTATACGGTAAATCCTGTGATATCTGTAGGAAGTACGTCAGGTGTGAACTGCACACGGTTATAGTCGAGTGACAGAGTCTTTGAAAAAGCGAGAGCCAGAGTGGTCTTTCCTACACCCGGGATATCTTCAAGTAGAATGTGGCCCTTGGCCAGAACAGCCAGAAGGATCTTGATGATTATTTTGTCTTTGCCTATTACGGCTTTTTTAACTTCATCTATGATAAGCCTTACGGTTTTGATTGAATTATTGTTTGTCATATTTTGTTACATCCTTTTTATCTGTAGTTTATCGCCGTACTATATTAGGCGAAGAAATGCTAACCTTTATTATAACATTTTTTTGACCTGGTTTCAATATGTTTTTCATTGACAAAGTACGAAAAATATTGCTATAATATTATAGGTAAATATTGATTAGAACGGACGGGTCACAATGGACAAACATAAAAAAGGCGTATTATATATCATTGCATCAGCTTTCTGCTTTGCGCTTATGAATCTTTTCATAAGGCTTACGGGTGATGTTCCGACACTTCAGAAATGCTTTTTCAGAAATGTTTTTGCGCTGATGATAGCGGCGGGCTCTCTCGTCAAGGCTGGTGTTCCGTTTAAGCCCGGAAAGGGAAATGTGAAATATATGGTCATCCGTTCGATCACTGGCGGACTCGGAATGATGTGTAATTTCTACGCAGTTGATCACATGGATATCTCCGACGCCTCAATGCTCAACAAGCTTTCTCCTTTCTTTGCCGTCGTTTTTTCAGCACTTCTTCTGAAGGAAAAGGCGAATAAATATGAGTGGGGAGCAGTTATTGCAGCATTTATCGGCATGCTTTTTGTAGTGCGTCCGTCTTTCGACATAAAAGTCGTTCCTGCACTTGCAGGTGTGGCAGGAGGACTCGGAGCGGGTATTGCCTACACATTTGTACGCAAGCTCGGAACAAGAGGCGAGAACAGTATGATAGTCGTAGCCTTCTTTTCCGGTTTCACTACTCTGCTGCTTGTTCCTAACATGATCTTCAACTACAAACCGATGACACCGATACAGTGGATGTTTCTAGTCCTTACCGGACTTGCCGCAGCAGGCGGACAGATCGGCATCACAAGCGCATATGCCTGTGCTCCGGCAAAGGAAATCTCGGTTTACGATTTTTCAATAGTTATCTTTGCAGCCATCTTCGGTTTTGCGTTCCTAGGCCAGATACCTGATTTTCTCAGTGTTGTGGGCTATATCATTATCATAGGAACAGCACTTCTCAAGTGGTACTATACAGTTATCAAGCCGGCAAAAGCCGAAAATACATGATTATTCTTGAATGAAAGGAATGATATGATGCCATCAGATTCTTCACGCAGGCGAAAACTCAGACAGGACAAATCGATGCTCATCGGAGCAGCTGCCGGTGTTGTGCTGCTGATAATTTTTATTATATGCGGTGCGGTTTCGGGTTCGAAAAAAGAAAAAGCCGGTACCGATGATTCAGCAGTCAGCAAAAAGGTTATATCATCAAAACTTGAATTTGAAAAGAAAGAAGTTCCGTACAGCGACATAAGCAAGGGAAGCCTTATTCTCGTTAATGACAGTCATCCATATACATCTGTGACTGCCGGGGGAGCACTTGTAGATATTAATCCGGAAAAGAACGAATACTATTCCATCAAGAATTCCGGTATGCAGATGAACGATCTTGCTCTGAAGAATTTCAACAGCATGCTGGAAGGATTCTATCAGGAATGTTCCAACAGGGACATTATGATCACGGAGGCCTATGTTTCAGGTGACCGTCAGAATGTTATCTACAATCAGGCACTTGAAAATTCCAGAGTCGAAAGCAAGGGAGGATATTCCGAACATCAGACCGGACTTGCTGTGGATCTCGGAATTTATCCTGAGGAAGGGAAGTCGTACCGATACGTTCCTTCAGGCGATTATGCATGGATAAGAGACAACTGTACAAAGTACGGATTTATCCAGCGATACAAGGATGACAAGGCTGAGAACACAGGCATTACCGATCATGCCGAGCATTTCAGATATGTAGGTATTCCTCATGCCTGGTATATGACGGAAAATGACCTTTCCCTTGAGGAATATCTTCAGGCTCTCAAGAAATATGCTTACGGCAGCAAGACTCTTAACGTTTCGTGCTTTGACAAGGATTTCGAGATTTACTACATCCGTGCCAAGGACGAGACCGGAAGCGGAAATGTCGAACTTTACGTCCCGGTAAACTGCCAGTACAGCATTTCAGGAAACAACGCTGACGGATTTATAGTTACAATAGAAAAATAAACAAGGCTGTGTGATCAGAGTTAAGATCACACAGCCTTATTTTAATCTGATTTTTCAGAAAATCAGATTGGGGTCCCGGGACGAAGCTCCGCATTACAACAGACCGCATATCCGGCGAAGCCGGATATGCGGTCTTAACATTAATCATCTTTTTTCTCATCTTTAAGGGTGCCGCGATGTATTTTTTTAGCGATATACTGCGGTCTGCGCTTTGCTTCGGTATATGTCTTGGAAAGATAGATACCGCTTATTCCGTTGCAGAAAAGCTGAATGCCGGCGATAAAGCACATGATACATGCAAGTGAAGGCCAGCCTTCGACCTTGTCACCGAAAATGAGTGCTCTTATGAAAATGAAGCAAACGCCGATGAATGAAAGAATGCAGAATATGATACCGATTATCGAAGAAACGGCAAGGGGAGCAGTTGAGAAAGCAACAACACCGTCAATCGCATAAATGAGGAGTCCCCAGAATGACCATTTTGTCTGGCCGCCTGCACGTTCCCTGTTTTCAAAGGCGAGCCATTTTGTCTCGAATCCAACCCATGAGAAAATCCCCTTTGAAAAACGGTTGCATTCTGAAAGTGACATGATGGCATCAACCATCTGACGGCTCATCATTCTGAAATCACGGGCACCGTCAACAATTTCAGTCTTTGAGATCTTTGCCATGAGACTGTAGAAACGTTTAGCGAACCATGATCTTATCGGTGGTTCACCGGTTCTTGTATATCTTCTGGAAGCTACACAGTCGTATTTCGGTTCGGACTTAAGAATGCTGTACATTTCTTCAATAAGCTCAGGCGGATCCTGAAGGTCAGCATCGATTATAACGGTGTAGTCAGCATCGGAATTGTCGAGACCTGCGTACATGGCAGCTTCCTTGCCGAAGTTTCTTGAAAAGCAGATGTAGCTTACGCGCGGATTTTTCGAAGCGTATTCCTCAAGTACTTCGGCAGTTCTGTCCTTTGAACCGTCGTTTACAAAAAGGTATTCCATATCTATGTCATATTTTTCGCGCATGCTCTCGTAGACCTTTTCGATCTCAGTAATGAAAAGGGGAATGGTTTCCTCTTCATTGTAGCATGGGACGATAACTGTGATTTTTTCCATTATTTCTCTCCTGTATAAAAGCATTTATAGAAATTATAACACAGTGATGGTGTCAATTCAATAGTAAACACCAAATATATTTATCACTTTCTGTAATTCTATTGACAATACAAGAAAAAGAATGTACACTGAATATGTATGCGTTTAAGAAAACGATGATTTAACCGGAATCCGGCGTTGCCGGATTCCGGAGGAGGAGAGTTCCGGGGTTTCGCCCCTGAGCCCCGCGCTGTTTTATGAATAAATCAGCGTGTAACACTAACTTTGTTCATTCCGGAGGTAGAAGATGTCTTTATCGGTAGCCGCGTTTTTTATCAATATACTTCTGTATATTGCAGCATCTGCGATTGTTTTCGCAAATACGGAAAAAGGAAACAGCAAATTGATTTCCTTTATAAAAGACAAGTCACGGATCATTTTCATTTCCGGTATATGTCTTTCCGCACTGCTTCTGATTCTCGATATTGCAGGAGCTGCTGACATGAGCGGCTATAAAATGCTTGCATTTGCTGATATCTTTGCATTTTTCATCGCCTGGTTTTCCGGAGCGAAAAAAATACCGGAAAAATTTGCAGATATTTCTGGAGTGCTGCTAAGGATAATAACTGTAAGCCTTGCACTTGAGATATTTGTGTTTAATCTTAATTCCGCACATCTTCTTTCAGGCGGATATCAGAAAACAGTCTTTGACCTGCATTCTGCTGAAGTACAGAATTTTGACGCTGTATCAATGACAAACGAGGGCAGCGGACAGACTGTGCTTGAATATAAAAATATAAATATACCGGTCGGAACACTGACATTCAATGCATTTTCCGACAAGAAAAGCAAGATCAGCTTTTCAGTGGATATGTCTGATGACACAAATTCCGGCGGCTACAGATGGGGAGCTGCCAAAGCTGAAGTAATAAACGGAAACAAAAGAAGCCGTACTGTACCGTGCAACTTCTCAGGAAAGGTACATGACATCAGATTCGTTTTCAGTACAGAAGATAATGAAACGGTAACAGTAAGCAGCATAACTGCCAACGAACCGATTAAGTTCCGTTTTTCCATTATCCGCTTTATGCTAATGATCATAGCTGCATTTTCAGTTTATGCTCTTACTTCTGAAAAACTTCTGTTCAGACCGTATTCAGAGGTACAGAAAGCCACTGACAGAGCAGCGATCGTGTTTACCATATGCCTTGTTGCTCTCGGACTTTTCATTACCAACATGGCAAGATACAATGATTCAAACCACAGCATTGCAAAGGATTTCGCTCTTGAAGGAGGAAACCAGATAACTCAGGAGATAGTCGATTCATTTGAACACGGCCGTGTGGATATAATGACTGAGATGAATCCGAAGCTCCTTGAACTGGAAAACCCATACGACTGGAGCCAGAGAACAGACGAAGTCGGAAGCTATCCTTGGGATCATCTTCTTTTTAACGGAAAATACTATTCCTATTACGGCATTGCACCTGTACTTTTAGTATTCCTGCCGTATCACCTTATTACAGGTTACTATTTCCCGTCTGTATGGTCCGTATTCTTCTTCGGAATGTTCGGAATCATATTCCTTACAAAGTTTTATCTCTGCCTTGCCGATAAGTTCTTCAAGAAGATCAGTGCATCACTTGTGCTTGCAGGATTCCTTATCATGCAGCTTTCATCAGGCATTCTTATCTGCAATATTTCACCTCTCTTCTACGAGGTGGCTCAGTCTGCAGGATTCCTATGCACAACAGCAGGTGCATATTTCCTGATCAGTTCCGGTGTTATCGGAGAAGGAAAAATTAATAAATTTCGCCTTGCAGTTTCCGGCGTATGGCTCAGCCTCGGCGTTCTCAGCCGTCCGACCATCGCAGTTTACTGCCTTGCAGCAATGATCCTCGTTTATGCAGGAGCTAAAAAGCAGAATGCACTCTATGATAAAAAGTCCGGAAAGAGCAGATTCATGTTTCTTCTTCCGTACCTCGCAGCCGCGCTGGTGCCGTACATGGTCATCGGTTCAGTTCAGGCCTGGTACAATGCAGCAAGATTCGGCAATCCGCTTGACTTCGGCATTCAGTACTCACTGACTATCAACGACTTTACACAGTCACAGTACCATACTCATTTTGCAGTTGTCGGATTCCTGGCATTCCTTTTCCAGATGCCGACGTTCATTGAAAATTTCCCGTTTTTCAAAGCGGAAAGTATACATCTGTTCAATCCTCAGGGATATTATTTTATTGCGACCGGTTCGGCTCTCGGACTTATCTGGAAAGCACTTCCTGTCGCAGCCTACGGAAAGTCGCTCAAGGCTTACCGTATTTCAAAGAACAGTAACAAACGTCTTTACAGTCTTATTATTCTTGCAGTATGCATCATCTGTCCTTTCGCAGTTATTTTCTCTATCTGGGAAAGCGGATTTGCAGCAAGATACTGTGTTGACTTCATCTGGCAGATGATAACAGGTGCGCTTGTTATATGCTTCATTGTCTACGATAACAGTGCGGCAAACACAAAGGTGCATCTCAACAAGCTTATGACTGCATCACTTGCCCTTAGCGTTGTAATGAATACGGTTCAGATCTGGTCGTACATTGGACCTGAACAGGGATTCAGCACAGAGTGGCAGGCAAACGTGCTTTCATTTGCAAGACTTTTTGAATTCTGGAAATAATTAAATATAAGATATAAGGAGAAATATTATGACTGAACCTGAAATACTCTACATGGTCGTTCCGTGCTACAACGAGGAGGCCGTACTTCTTGAGACTTCCTCAAGGCTGAAGGAAAAATACATTTCACTTATCGAAAGAAATATGATCTCAAAGGAAAGCCGTATCGTTTTTGTAAACGACGGTTCAAAGGACAGCACATGGGAAATCATCTACGAACTCCATGAGTCTGAACCTGAGTTTTTCTCCGGTGTAAATCTTGCACACAATGCCGGACACCAGAATGCGGTACTTGCCGGTCTTATGTCAGTCAAGGATATCTGTGACATGGCTATCACAATGGATGCCGACCTTCAGGACGACATCGACACCATCGATGCCATGGTAGAAAAATACTACGACGGCAATCAGGTTGTCTATGGCGTAAGAAATGCCAGAGATACTGATACATTTTTCAAGCGTTTTACAGCAGAAAGCTTTTATAAATTCATGAAGGTGATGGGCGCAGACGTTGTCTACAACCACGCAGACTTCCGCCTTATGAGCAAACGTGTGCTTGCAGAGCTCGCAAACTTCAAGGAAGTTAATCTCTTCCTTCGCGGTATGGTTCCGCTTATCGGTTTCAAGAGCTGCAGCGTCTACTACGAAAGACATGAACGTTTTGCCGGCGAAAGCAAATATCCTCTCAAGAAGATGCTTGCCTTTGCGGTAAACGGTATCACATCATTCAGTACAAAGCCTCTCAAGCTTATCACAACCCTCGGAAGCATCATGTCCATCATAAGTATTATCGCATTTATCTGGGCTTTTGTTGTAAAGTTAATGGGCTATTCCGAAAAGGGATGGTCAAGTACACTCTGTTCCATATGGCTCATCGGCGGTCTTCAGCTGCTGTGCCTTGGTATAATCGGTGAATATGTCGGTAAGATCTATGCTGAAGTAAAGCAGAGACCGAGATATATTATAGACAAATTCATAAATAAGTAAAAAGGAGAATGATTCAATGGATAACAGACCACGTTCCCGTGAAAAAAATGTTACTTCCGGCGGAAGCGGCGCTCACAGAAGAGGAGACGGACTCGGAACAGGACCTGTAGGTTCTTCGGGAAGCTTTTCATCACACAGCAGCGGACATTCAACATCAAGGAAAGTGATCACAAGAGGCGGAATAGGCCTTCCGGTCCTTCTTATTGCAGGTTATTTACTGCTTAAGTTCCTTGGCGGTTCAGGCGGCGGAATCGACGTTTCCGATCTTATGGGAGGAAACAACGGCATCATGGATTCCTTTGTGAATTCAGACATGAATATCGGCGGCGGTGCAGGAAATTCAGGCTACTCAGCTGACTACTCATCTGTTGACACTTCCGTAGCAGCAGGTTCACGTGCCAAGAGAACAAGCATTCTCGGAAACGGCGCTGACCAGGTAACTCTTATGGTATATATGTGCGGTACTGACCTCGAGTCAAAGTACGGCATGGCAACAAACGACCTTCAGGAAATGGCTTCTGCAAAGTTCGGTGACAATGTAAACGTAATTGTCTACACAGGCGGATGCAGGGGCTGGAAAACAAACGGTATCAGCAGTTCTTCAAACCAGATCTACAAGGTAGAGAGCGGCGGAATCAGATGCCTCGAAAAGAACATGGGCACAGGCGCTATGACTGATCCTGAAACTCTTACTTCATTCATCAAGTACTGCGCTGAAAACTATCCGGCTAACAGAAACGACCTTATCCTCTGGGATCACGGCGGCGGATCAGTTTCAGGCTACGGCTACGACGAGATCAACAGAAACAAGGGTTCAATGGACCTTTCAAAGCTTGATTCAGCACTTAAGAACGGCGGAGTTACTTTCGACTTCATCGGTTTCGATGCGTGCCTCATGGCTACAGCAGAAACAGCTTTCGTTGCTGAAAAGTACGCTGACTACCTCATCGCTTCCGAGGAAACAGAACCGGGTATCGGCTGGTACTACAAGAACTGGCTCACAAATCTCGGCAACAATCCTTCAATGGCCACACTTGACATCGGCAAGAATATCGTTGACGACTTCGTAAGCACATGTGCTTCACAGTGCCGCGGTCAGAAGACAACTCTTTCAGTTATCGACCTTGCTGAGTTCATCAACACCGTTCCTTCAAAGATGAGCGGATTTGCTCAGTCTGTAAGTACAGAGCTCAAGAACAAGAACTACAAGCAGATCTCTGACGCACGTTACAATACAAGAGAATTTGCCCAGAGTTCAAGAATAGATCAGGTTGACCTTGTTCACCTTGCAAACAACATCGGTACTCCTGAAGCAAAGGAACTCGCAGCAGTTCTCAAGAGTGCCGTAAAGTACAACCAGACTTCAAGAGAAATGACTGAAGCTTACGGTGTATCTATCTATTTCCCTTACAAGGCAGCTTCAAAGGTTGATTCTGCTTGTAACACAATGAACAAGATCGGTATGGACAATGACTATGCAAGCTGTATCAGACAGTTCGCAAGCCTTGAAACAAGCGGTCAGATCGCAGCAGGCGGTTCAGCTGCAGGCTCACCGGTTTCATCACTTCTTGACAGCTTCATGCCTTCAGGTTCAGACCTTACTTCACAG
>JBGUVZ010000342.1:0-3096 GCA_045220685.1 Oscillospiraceae bacterium
GCTCAGAATGCTCAACCTGCAACTCCGCAGTTCCAGCAGTACGGTGCCCCGAATCCTCAGGCAGCTGCTCCGCAGTTCCAGCAGTACGGCGCTCAGAACGCTCAGACTGTAAGTCAGCCGTTCCAGCAGTACGGCGCTCAGAATCCTCAGGCTGTAAGTCAGCCGTTCCAGCAGTACGGCGCTCAGAACGCTCAGGCTACAAGTCAGCCGTTCCAGCAGTACGGTACTCAGAATGCTCAGGCTACAAGTCAGCCATTCCAGCAGTACGGCGCTCAGAATGCTCAGGCTACAAGTCAGCCGTTCCAGCAGTACGGTGCTCAGAACGCTCAGGCTGTTAGTCAGCCATTCCAGCAGTATGGTGCTCAGAATACTCAGGCTACAAGCCAGCCATTCCAGCAATACGGCGGTGCAGGACAGACAAGCAGAAACCTGGATGATGTTCAGAAGCCGGTACTTTCCGAAGAACCTCAGGCTGAACAGCGTTACGTTCCAAAATTCGTTGATCCTGATCTTGAAAATGCCAAGAAGACTGCAGTTGACAGAGCGATCAAGAGTTCACTCAACTCAGTTCCTGACAGCTTCGACGAAGAAAAGAGCCGTGAAGCTTACCGTGAATTCATGCGTGAAAAGGAAGCTGATCTTGCAAGAAAAGGCGGCATGCTCGTTATTGTTATCATGGCAATCGGCATGATTTCCGGACTTCTTACACTTCTTTACTCCTTCATGGCACTTAAAGAAGAGACGCCGGCATTCCTCGAAACATGCAATATGTGTACAATGATCCTCGGTATCCTCTTCCTTGGCGGTGCAGCCGCAATGCTTGTAAAGTCAAACACAACAAGAAAAATAGCTTCAAACATATTTACATTCGGTACAGTTCTTCACGTACTTCCTGGACTGTTCGTAATGTTTTCAAAGGTACAGGGTACAGCAAAATTAATGTACCTTGCAGTACTTGTTATAAACATAGTGATCTGTTTCTCATACGGTTCAAGCGAAGCGATCAAGAAGCACTACAACGGTCACGACAACGAAGCTTATTATTGATTTTTCAGAATAAAATTTCAGCAGAACTGGCAATGCCGGTTCTGCTGTTTTTGTTATATGTTATCTGTGATACAATAATGCTAAAAAAGCGGATATCCTGAAGTTCAGGTTATCCGCTGACTTATTTTGTATTTACTGTGATCAGCTGAGGCACAGTCCGAGAACAGTAAAACCTGTATGGGCTGATCCGTCTGCGATTTCTATCTCGATGTAATGTGTCTGGAGAAGATCCGAAACAAGTATCTCCTTGTAATCTGCATAATCGCCCCATCCGCCGGTGAAGTCGCCGTCAAGATTACAGCACGGTTTTCCGTCAAGTCTTACAGAATACGTTCCGCTGCGCGAATCGATCGTGCGCAGAAAAACAATACCGATATTCCGCGCTATAACTTCAAAGCAGATCCTTCCCTCCTGGGTCGTTGACCAGCTGTGCGGGAACTGTGGACTGATGTCCGAAGGCCAGAATCCGGTGCAAAGAACAGGGTTTATATCACGGTTGTCAAGGAAACGCGCATTGTCGTATTTATCCTCGGACTCGATGATCTCGTAATATTCAGCTTCACTCGAGAATGTCTCCGAAAAAACCTTGTCCATAAAGGAATTTATAAGTTCCGCCACAAGCGCATGGCCTGCGGAAGACGGATGGATATCATCCGGCGAGATGTTCTCCCACTTAAGCTTTCCGGCCTCTATCTCAGGACCGATAGCATCGGCGTAACTGATCATCGGAAGATCATAAAGCCAGCCGGTTTCAGAATGGAATTTCTGAAAGGTACTTCCCTTCTGATCCATCATGAAAAGAAGGATGACCGCCGGTTCCGAATCGTGATTCAGTATCTTCTTTACAAGGCACTTGTAAGATTCAGGATTGATCATCTCATCGGTATCATTTACCGAAAACTCGACAATAACTATATCAGGATCATGGGTGAGGAGATCACGGCCGGCACGATGGACTCCTATGTAGGAATCTGTCGCACCAATACCACAGTTTACATAGTTTACAACTGTCCACGGAAACTTATCTCTCCACCAGTCACAGGTAAGCTCCGCATAGGACTCCTTCCGCGAATCTGCAAGACAGCCATGAGTAATTGAGCCGCCTATAACGGAGAACGTTATCTTTTCTCCACGGGCGGCTCTCTTTATAACAGAGTAAAGACGGCTCTTATTGCCTTCGCTAAGAACGGACCTTTGTTTCATGGGCTCAGTTGCGATTATTCCGTTATTCTCCATCATCGGTCTTTAACTCGATATTTTTTTCAAGCCACGACTTGCGGTACTTGTATGGTGTTGTAGATTCAATCGCCTTGAACTGCTTGTTGAAGTAGCATGTGTCGTAGAATCCGCAGGCAGCTGAAATCTCCTCGAGTGTCTTGTCTGAGTACTTAAGCAGCCATTTTGCGTTACCTATACGCTTCTGCATAATGTACTTGGCAATTGTGATACCGTAGGCTTTCTTGAATTCCTTGGTCAAATGGAACTTGCTTATGTTGAACTTTTCACATATAGTTTCAAGATAAATATCGGTAGTGTAGTTTCTGTTTATATATCTTCTTATTTCAGCAAGCTTTCTTACTATCTGTGAAGTGTAGATCGTGTCGTTCTTCTTGAAGGTCATCATAAGTGTAAGAAGATCAACGATGAGCTTTGAAGAACGCACCTCTGTGGAGGAATCATGTCTGGTATTGATCTCGATGAGCTGACGCATAAGGTCTTCAAACGGATCGATAATATCAGGATGAATAACGTTTATATAGGCATTTGCAAAGTATTCGTAATATCCGCGGGCAGTCGGTCCGTTGAAGTGCAGCCACAGAAGCTTCCATGGTTCACTCAGACTGCTCTTGTATGAATGCGGCTTGAGGCAGTCGATGAGGAAACAGCAGCCCTTTGTAAGTGTGTAGGATCTGTTGTTGTAAATAAGTTCACCCTTGCCGTCAAGAATGATCACGAACAGGAAGGAATCGAGATTATCACGGATCGTGTTATAAGGCTTGATAACATCAAGATAACCTATCTCCTGAACATAGAAAAATGTTTCCTTTA
>JBGUVZ010000343.1:0-3164 GCA_045220685.1 Oscillospiraceae bacterium
ATTTAAATGTATCCTTAAAGCCAAACCACTTCTGATCCTTGTCAGAAAGATTAAGCTTTGTTCCGTCTGCAAGTGTATATCCTTCTGCACTCGCTGTACCATTATAATTACCAACAAGTTCAGGCCATGTGATGCCTATTTCAGGATCATTCCATGCCATACCGCCTTCATCGTTCGGATGCCAGAAATCATCACACTTGTAGCAGAATTCAGCTATATCAGAAAGTACGAGAAAACCGTGCGCGAAGCCCTTCGGAATAAGGAACTGCTTCTTGTTTTCCTCAGTAAGTTCAACACCATACCACTTGCCGTATGTCTTTGAATCTGTCCTGAGGTCAACTGCTACGTCAAATACTCTGCCCTTTATTGCACGAACAAGCTTTGTCTGCGGAAACTGCTTCTGGAAATGAAGTCCGCGAAGAACACCCTTTGTTGAACAACTCTGATTGTCCTGAACAAAAACTATATCAATACCAGCTTCCTTCATATCACGTTCACTGTATGTTTCCATGAAGTAGCCGCGGTTATCACCGTGTACTGCCGGAGTAATAACGCAAAGTCCTTCGATACCGCCGACATTCTTTTCAACTGTAATCTGTCCCATATTACTGAATCTCCTTCAAATAGCGTGATAATGCATCCTGCCATGTTGGCAAAGGTTTAAATCCATTTTCCACGAGCTTTGATTTATCAAGTCTGCTGTTGAATGGTCTTGTCGCCTTTGAAAGTCCGTATTCTGCAGTAGTAACCGGTGTTACTTTAGTACCCATACCTGCCTGCTTGTATATCTCAACAGTGAAGTCGTACCATGAGATGTATCCGCCTTCGTTTGTTGCATGATAGTAACCGTACTTTTCGGTTTCAGCCATGTCAACGAGAAGTCTTGAAAGATCCAGTGTATAAGTAGGAGTTCCAATCTGGTCAGATACAACTCTTACTTCATCATGCGACTTGCCGACGTTAAGCATGGTCTTGATAAAATTCTTACCATTGACACCAAATACCCAGGCGATACGAACTATGAAGTATTTATCAACAGTATTGGCAACTGCTAATTCACCGTAAAGCTTAGTTTTTCCGTAAAAATTCTGCGGAGCATAATCCTTGCAGTCAGGCTGCCATGGTTCTGTTCCCTGTCCGTTAAACACGTAGTCAGTGGAAATATAGATCATCTTGCAGTCAAGCTTTTTGCAGACATTCGCTATGTTCTGAGTACCGTCAACATTGATAGCCTTTACCTTTGCCATATTCTCTTCATCTTCAGCAGCATCAACTGCAGTCCATGCTGCACAGTGAACAACAACATCAGGTTTAACTTCTGAAATTGCCTTTTCAACTGCAGAAGCATCAGTAATATCAAGCTGAACATACGGATAAGATGATTCAACAGACGAAAGAATATCGCTTCCGATTTCTTCGTATCCTCTTTTAGCAAGCTCGTCCATCACATCATGTCCGAGCTGACCGCCTACACCTGTTACAAACGCTTTCATCGATCAAACCTCTGCACGGTTGCCGTACATCTTTTCGTAGTAGTTCTGGTATTCACCTGAAATGATAGTCTCCCACCATTCCTTGTTATCAAGATACCACTTGATAGTCTTCTTGATACCGTCTTCAAACTTTGTTTCAGGAAGCCAGCCAAGTTCATTGTGGATCTTTGTAGGATCGATAGCATAACGCATATCGTGACCCTTTCTGTCTTCAACGTGTGTGATAAGAGTTTCAGGCTTGCCGAGTTCCTTACAGATAAGCTTAACAATGTCGATATTCTTCATTTCGTTGTGACCACCGACATTGTAAACTTCGCCTACCTTACCCTTGTGGATGATAAGATCAATTGCACGGCAGTGATCTTCAACATAGAGCCAGTCACGGACATTAAGACCTTCACCGTAAACCGGAAGAGGCTTGTCTGCAAGTGCATTTGCGATCATAAGCGGAATGAGCTTTTCCGGGAAGTGATATGGTCCGTAGTTGTTTGAACAACGTGAGATTGTTACAGGAAGTCCATATGTTCTGTTGTAAGCCATAACGAGAAGGTCTGCACCAGCCTTTGATGAGCTGTATGGTGAAGATGTATGAATCGGTGTTGTTTCTGTAAAGAAAAGGTCAGGTCTGTCAAGCGGAAGATCGCCGTAAACTTCATCTGTAGATACCTGATGGTAACGCTTGATACCGTACTTGCGGCATGCATCCATGAGAACCTGTGTACCGAGAATATTTGTCTGGAGGAATATCTCCGGATTCTCGATTGAACGGTCAACGTGTGATTCTGCTGCAAAATTTACTATGATATCAGGCTTTTCTTCCTCGAAAAGCTTGTACACACCTTCACGGTCGCAGATATCCAGCTTCACAAAACGGAAGTTCGGGTTATCCATTACCGGTGCAAGTGTAGAAAGATTACCTGCATATGTGAGCTTGTCCAGACATACGATTCTGTAATCCGGATATGTATTCAGCATGTGGAATACGAAATTTGAGCCGATGAAGCCGGCACCGCCTGTCACTATAATTGTCATTTTATCAACCTCTTTCAAAATTAATTAATGTACACAAATCTACATTTATAAAATATATATTTTACACTTAATTCTTAATTTTTCTGAATCCTTTAATTTTTATAAATAAATTTTCTACCATACTCTTAATAAACTGAAATTCATTATATTTCATAAAAAACAATAATAGAATTATATTAACTAACAACTCTGCAACTATACCTTCTAAAATCACACCAATTAATGAATTAATTATAATATATTGTTTAATATACATAACTGCAACTATACTCAAAATCGTAATACATGAAAAAGAAATATATACTCGCCAATATGATGAAACTTTATGATTGAAAGAATATTTATGCAATAAGAATGGTTCTCTCCAAAATGAGGTTAGCATGCAACTGATTATAGTTCCTAAAAAAACACCTACAATACCGAAATACTTTGAAAAGATAATTGAAACAACTAAATTAATAACTGATTCAATTAATGGTCTAATCTTATCTTTAACAAAAAGGCCAGAAGCACCTATAAAAGATCCATTAATTGTACGATTAAGTGAAATAAATAGTTGAATACATAATACCAAAACAGTAGTGTCATTTAACAGAAACTCTTCTCCAAGCCATACAGTAACAAAATCATTGATAACTG
>JBGUVZ010000344.1:0-6446 GCA_045220685.1 Oscillospiraceae bacterium
AATTCACTACGTGTGTGGCTGACGATCTGATATTCTTGAATGATCCCAGAATAACACCCATAGGTATTCCGAGAAGGAGTGCGTAAATGTATCCTGAAAAAACTGTTTTCAGTGAGCTTGCCGCACCTTCCGAAAGTTTGTCTATGTCAGCGGTAAACTGCCAGAGCACCTGCCCCGGTGCAGGAAAGATCAGAGGATCGAGATAAAGCGTCTTCGGCGCAAGTATTGTCCATACTGTGAAGGCAAAAAATATAACTGAAAGGATATTGCCGAAGTCACGCAGAAGATCCTTTTTCGAAGAGAATGCTGAAAAAAGAAGGAATATAATTTCCGCAGCAGATGCAGCTGCGATCACATAAAACTTATGCTCGTTTTCTTCCGCCCGCGACGGCAAAAACTGAACCAGTATTAATACTGCGAACAACAGATGCGTTACCCGCAGAAATCTTTTCTTCAGTGTCATGATGTACCTCCTGTTCTGCTTCATAGAATGCATTTACTATCTCATTTCTGAAACTCTTGTAAAGTTCTGTGTCTGTAATGTTTTCACGGATACGCGGTCTGGAGAACGGAACTTTTATCTCCTTGTAGATACGTCCCGGATTCGGCTGCATGATAACTATCCTGTCTGAAAGGAAAATAGCTTCATCCACATCATGTGTAACAAAAATGACCGTCTTTTTCTTTTCTTCATTTCTCCAGAGGGAAAGCAGAAGATCCTGGAGCGACGCTCTTGTTTTTGTGTCAAGAGCACCGAAAGGCTCATCCATAAGCAGGATAGGTGTATTTACCGCAAGCGCTCTTGCAATTGCCACACGCTGCTGCTGACCGCCGGAAAGCTGGAGAGGATATTTGTTTTTGAATTCTGAAAGGCCAACCTTTTCTACAAATTCTTCAGCTATTTCATTCCGTTCCTGCTTTGAAAGTTCCGGACGGATCTGTCTGAGTCCGAAATCTACATTTTTCTTTACGCTCATCCACGGAAACAGTGAATAATTCTGAAAAACTATACTTCTGTCTTTTCCTGTTCCCGATATCGGTTCACCGTTTATGGAAATAGTTCCGTCTGACGGTCTGCGGAGACCGTCAATTGCTGAAATAAGCGTACTTTTGCCGCAGCCGCTCGCACCGAGAAGACTTATGAACTCGCCGTCATTTATCTCAAGGTTTATTCCTTCAACTGCTGTAAATCTTTTGTTTTTCGTTCCGTATTCTACTGAAAGATCTCTTATATCTATTCTGCTCATGATTTAGCACCTCCGGTAAATTTCCAGTTGTCATCATATATATCGAAATAATCTTCACGGGTATAGTTGATATTGAATTCGTCAAAGTGTGTGAGAAGATCCTGCCAGAACTTTTCGTCCGGATTCTCTTCTGCTATTTCAGTAAGTGCCTGAAGATAAAGGTCTGTATTCACTGATGAAGCAAGATCGAATTCCTCAATGTAACCGTCACTTAACAGAGCATCATACCATACCCAGATAGCCTTAAGTTCCGGGTCCGGAGTCGAACTGATATATTTTCCGTATGTTTCATTGCGGATCAGTTCAATGTCCGTATCGCAGTATTTTGCAATGTCCTCGCAGGTTTCATCTTCATTTTCCTGATAGAATTTATATGCCTTTAAAAGTGCTTTCTGATAAGCGACATATCTTTCAGGATGCTGTTCTATAAGTTCCGTTGAGGCAAGGTTTCGGCAGCAAGGGTGATCGCCGAACGGTTCGTTCTCACCTGAGTAGTTTAAGATCACATACCCCTTCTTTTCTGCAAGGGCACGGAACGGTGTGTAAACGGAAACCGCATCGATACTGTCGTTGAGAAGTGATTCAAGGCCGGCACTTTCAAGGTTTTCAAAGTAAACATCCTTTCCGATCTCCCAGCCCATGTTTTCGAAAACGTTCCTGTAAACAATGTCAGTGATTCCGAGATTTACGTTTGCGATGGTTTTGCCTCTGAGAAGTTCAAGACTGTAGTCCTTCGGATCAACGCCTTCGACAAGTTCAGGCTTGACCACAAGTGCGTGTCCTTCTTTCATGATACCGCCTATTATCTGAAGCTTTGCACCCTGTGCAATGTAGTTTATACATGTAGTACATCCTATCGCAGCGGCATCAAGCTTTCCTGATTCCACCGACATGACTATTTCACTGTTTCCGAGAAAATTTGAAAGCGAAACATCAAGTCCCTCCTCTTCAAAAAATCCTTCTTCTTTCGCAACAAAGTAAAGAAGATGACCAGTTGACGGCAGATAGCCGAGTTTGAAAGGTACAAGTTCACTTTTGGATGTTCCGGCAGATTCTTTACTGCCTGACTTGTAGTTCTGTGTTTCAGTCTTTATCTCTGTTTCTCCGGAACATCCGGCCAGAAACAGAGAGCTTACGACTGCAGCTGCTAATAAAGCTGTGTTTTTTCTTAATAAATTACTGAGTTTCATTGTTCAGCCTCCGGTTATGTGATAGTTTGTTTTTGGGGTATGTGCCTATTATAACCCGTAAAATGAAGCCTGTCCAATACAGGTTTTCAAGCAGGCATTATCAGATTTTACAATAATTATCAGCTGATATTATAACAGTTTATAAAAAAACAGCTCAGAAACAAATAAATGCTTCTGAGCTGTTTGTGCTAAGGAAACGATGATTTACTCATAAATCATCGTGGGGTCTGGGACGAAGCCCCATAAATCCACCCGGCAGAAATCCGGCAAGCCGGATTTCTGCCTTAATGTTTTCTATGATATTTTCATCTGAACGGTATCGCCGTGGATCTCCTTGCTTTCGTCAAGGATCGCCGCGATCTCATCAAGGAACTGTTCACCCATACTGCTGAGTTCCCAGTTTTTCTTTGTTATGTATCCGATAGTCATGGTACCCTGAGTAGATTCATCTGACTTAAACGGGATGACCAGAAAGTGATCGCCGCTCAGTTTTTCCGAGTAGATACTCGAACAGAGCGTATAGCCGTTAAGTCCTTCCATAAGATTCATCATGGTCGCTCGGTCAGTGGCTTTGATCGTCTTCTGACAGGCGTGCTCGATCATGATCTCCTCGGCAAAATAGATATCCGTTTCACCGCCCTGTTCAAACGACATGCACGGATACGGATCGAGCTGTTCAAAGTCAAGTTCCTTTTCTCCCGCTAACGGGTGTGATTTTGCCAGATAAACACTTGCAGGACATTCAATGAGAGGAATGAAATCAAGTTCATGCTCTTTTAAAAGCCTTGTGATAACTCTCTGGTTCGTCTCACAGATATAAAGAATTCCTATCTCGCTTTTGAGCGTGCTTACATCATTTATTACATCTATAGTCTTTGTCTCGCGCAGAGCCAGATCAAACTGATTGGAGTCGTAGTGCTTCGCCATTCTTATAAATGCGTTTACCGCAAATGAATAATGCTGCATTGAAACTGCAAATTTCCTGCGGCATTTCACTTCGTCACCGTAGCACTCCATTACCTCCTCGTACTGCTGAAATACTCTTCTTATACGACGAAGAAATTCCTCCCCTTCAACTGTCGGAATAACTCCCCTGTGAGTTCTGTGAAATACAGATATCCCTATTTCCTTTTCCACTTCCCTTACTGCCCCTGTCAGAGTAGGCTGTGCGATAAACAGTTTTTCAGCCGCCTTGTTCATCGAACTGCACTCCGCAATGGTCAGTACATAGTTTATCTGCTGTAAAGTCATACATGCTCCTTATCTTAACAAAACAACAGCTTCTCCGTTTCCGTAAGAAGCTGTCATGATCGCTGGTGTATTTTTATGGAGGTAATACACTGGTATTCAACTGTTAATGTTATTTCCGTATGACTATATTATACCCGCAGTATTAAAGCTTGTCCAATTCATAAAAACCATAGCCGGCTATTAATAAGCCCTATAACCTATAGGTTTAATCAGTTAAAACTATAGCCTGTAATAAATTTTATGAATTAGACAGCCTGCGGAAGTTATGATACAATAATGACTGTAATCATTATTTCAATTTAAACAATAACGCTGATTATTCCATAAGTCAGCAAGAGAAACTTATAAAGTTTCTCATCTCCCAGTCAGCAGATCCGGCGCATCCGGATCTGCCTCTTAAAAATGTTTCAGAAAAAAGGAAGGAGTAGTTCCGCGATGAAAATATGTTGTCACTGTTGTAACAGAAAACCGGAAAATAGAATAATGAATTATCGGGGAAAGACTGCTTTCGCAGAATGATCGTGCCTTGTACGGCTATAAAAGAAAAGATCACGGGGATGCAGACAGAAAGCTGCGTCCTTTTTTTATTGCGGGAACGCTGATAAGATCAGCAGGGGTTCGGGCAAAGCCCGGCAATATTCACACAATTAAGATAATAAATGAAAGAGGTACATTATAATGAGCAGATATATTTTCACATCAGAATCAGTAACAGAAGGACATCCGGACAAAGTAGCAGACAAAATCTCAGATTCAATCCTTGATGCATATCTTGCAAAGGACCCGGCAGCAAGAGTTGCAGCCGAAACAGTTATAAAGAACAACACAGTAATTCTCGCAGGCGAGATAAGCTCAACTGCAGAGATCGACACAGAAAAGATAGTACGCGACGCCATCAACGACATCGGCTACAACAGCGAAGAACTCGGATTTGACGGACACTCAGCCGAGATAATCAACCTCCTCGACCGTCAGTCACCTGACATCGCTCAGGGCGTTGATTCAGCCCTTGAAGTAAGAGCTGAAAACGGTGACGAGATCGGTGCCGGCGACCAGGGTATCATTTTCGGATATGCCGTAAACGAAACACCTGAACTTCTCCCGCTTCCTATCTCACTGGCACACAGACTTTCATACCGTCTTGCTGAGGTAAGAAAAAACGGAACTCTCCCATATCTCCGTCCGGACGGAAAGACTCAGGTATCAGTTGTCTACGAAAACGGCAATGCAGTAGGCATCGACACAATACTCGTATCTACACAGCACAACGAAGAAGTAACACAGGACAAGCTCCGCGCTGATCTTATCAAGCACGTTATTATCCCGGTTATTCCGAAGAAGTGGCTGTCCGGCGATGTACGTATTTTAGTAAACCCAACAGGCCGTTTCGTTATAGGCGGACCAGTCGGCGACAGCGGACTTACAGGACGCAAGATCATCGTTGACACATACGGCGGCGCAGCTCACCACGGCGGCGGAGCATTCAGCGGCAAGGATTCAACCAAGGTTGACAGAAGCGCAGCTTATGCGGCAAGATGGGCAGCCAAGAATATCGTCGCAGCAGGTCTTGCAAAACGCGCCGAGATCCAGCTCGCATACGCCATCGGCGTGGCAGCTCCGGTATCAGTTTACGTAAACACATTCGGCACAGGTGTTATCACCGACGAAGAAATTCAGGCAGCAGTTACTGAAATATTCGACTTCACACCAGGCGGAATAATCCGTGACCTCGACCTCAGAAAGCCGGTATTCGCAGCAACATCAGCATACGGTCACTTCGGCAGACCGGATACAGACTTCACATGGGAGCGTACAGACAAGGCGGAAGAACTTAAAAATGCTGTACGCAAGGTAACAAAGTACGCCGGCTGATAAAATAGATTTTTGCATATTTCCATATAGACAGCAAGTCCGTTCAGAGTTTTGATTCTGAGCGGACTTGCTGTTGTTTTTGATTTTTATGTTGACTCATATATCATAGGTCTCTGCAAAGGGACAACCTTAGGAAGGGAAAGAACGATAAAAGCCCACAAAAGCACGGCATTTCTTTCCCTTCCTTCGGTTTCCCTCTGCACTCCCTTTCCCAACACCTTCCCTACCTTTGCCGGCTTTTGCTTTTTATTATAGCTCGGAGGTTATCGTTCTTAAGGCAAGGTGGATGCGTTATGGAAAAGTTTTGTTGGATAAAATGAAGATAGGATAATACTGCATAAATTTGTTGATTTTTAATTTAAATCATGCTATAATAATTTTTGCATAAAAGCGTTATAAGAAGGAGAAACAACATGAGTTATAAAACAATTGGGCTCTTCTGTGCCTCTGGTCGATGATGCTGCTGGAAATTCGCGCCACACTTGACAGGACCTGAAAGAAATATTGACTTTGCTACGCCGACGGTGAGAAACTCAAGAACAGATTATCTATTTCACCCTCGGACAAACCATTGTAATATTTCTTTCAGAACCTGTAAAGTGCAAGCCGCAAGCGGTGGCTGGTTACTGCCTCGGTTCAAAATCTAAGAACAGACATTTATAATGCCATTTCTCTTGCTTGTTTTCTTTTCATTGCCATCTCTCTTTGTGAACGTTTATACTCATTGGTCGGCTGAAGCCTGTTGCTAAGCGGAATGATAATATCAGAGCACTTAAGATATATTAAAGCAAACATATTTTCAATTGATTTGAAGCCTCTTGCGAGCTTTATCAGAAATTTTATGGTTGTGTTGGTTGATTCACTTTTGGCACTGTTGGCCTGATAT
>JBGUVZ010000345.1:0-16916 GCA_045220685.1 Oscillospiraceae bacterium
CACCTGTATAGCTTTTCGGTGCACGGAAAACTGTCAGAACAACATCATCGAGTTTTTCACCTTTTTCCGAAACTTCACCGTAGGTACAGGTGTACCCCTCCATTTCAGAAACCTTTTTTCCGCTGTAAGCCTTGAACACCCTGTCAGATACCGCAAACGCGTCTTCTCCGGAGATTCTTATAACTGCGATCCCTCCGACTGCATTAGGTGTTGATATTGCAGCAACTGTAGACATAAATTTTCCGCACCGTCCTCTGATACTAACTATATAACTAAACATTTCCCCGATGAAAGATAATTTCACCGGGGAAACAATGATCATATTTCGATTTTTCCGTAAAGACCAGCCTTGAGGTCATCCTCCGGCTTCGGCTTCTTATAGTCCTTTTCAAAGCTTGTCTTAAGATCGAGTGACTTAGGCTCGAAGTTTCTGTTTCGTCCGCCGCCTCTGCGTCCGCCGCCCTTGCCGCCGCGCTTGTCACCGTGTCTGCGTTCTTTCTTGACAAGTGATGAAATGATGATTTTTCTGTATGGTTCCTCACCAACAGAACGTGAAGAAACGCCTTCTATTTCTGAGATCATTGAATGAATGATCCTTCTTTCGTAAGGGTTCATCGGTTCAAGAACTGTTGAACGTCCTGATCTGAGAACATTCTTTGCAATCTTCTTTGCAAGATCTTCAAGAGTCTTCTTTCTCTTTTCTCTGTATCCGTTACTGTCGAGGACAACTCTGTAGTATTCATCGTCTATTCTGTTGCAGAACATTGAAGCTAAGTACTGGATAGCGTCGAGGTTTTCGCCTCTTCTTCCGATTATGAAGCTTGTGTCATCACTGTTGAGGTTGATAATTACTCCGTCCTCTGTTTCTTCATAAGTATATTCTGCTTTGACACCCATTTTGTCGAAGATATTGAGAATATACTCAACTGCTGCTTCAGCCTTGCTTCCGTCAAATTTCTTTTCTGCCTTCGGAGCTTCAGTTACTGCTTCTTCCGTAGTTTCTGGTACTGATACTGTTTCAGTCACAGGTTCTGCTGCTGTAAATGCAGGTTCACTTGCAACTGATTCTGCAGAGTCATAAACAGCCTCTACTCTTGCGTCGCCCTTGATGAGTCCGAAAAGACCCTTCTTAGGTTCTTCGAGAACTGTAAAACTGATCTCTGAAACTGAAACACCAAACTCTTCTGCTGCTTTCATCTTGGCTTCTTCAACTGTTTTGCCGATAAATACGTTTTTCATTCAATCACTCCTTTTTACTGATTAGAACTAAAAATTTATTCTGTGTCATCACCGTATTTCTGAGCCATACGTCTTCTTGCTGCCTCAAGTGCATCATCATCCGTACCCTCATCGGTGTATTTAACATCGATTATTTTTCTTGCTTCATTGATGGCATTTCTGCTCTTTTCATTGAATTCAGACTTGGAAAGTCCGCCGCGTGCCTTTGCTGCAGAACCTGCATAGGTATTTGCTGTACCGTTCTGCTGAGCGAGCATTTCCTGCTGCTGTTCCATAAGCTTTGCCATGAAGCCCGGTTTTCTGTTTTTATTCTTTTCCTTGTCGGCCGCGAGAAGTGCTTCACATCTTTCCTGTGTGTAGTATTTGTTGAATGCGACCATCTGTATAAGTCCGAGAAGACCTGAAACTGTCCAGTAGAAAGCGGCACCTGAAGGGATGGAGAATGAGAACCATACGTAGAAGATGGACATACCGTACATCATGAGGTTCATGCTTCCCATTGTAGCCATTGCAGGATTGGTTTTCTTCTGGTGTATCTGTGAAATAAGTGTTGTTGTAAGATTTACAAGACCTGAAAGGATCGGGATAACGATAAGTGCAACAGCACCTGCTGTCCATGCCTGCGGATGAAAATCAGCCTTTGTTGCAAGGTTGATGTAACCTAAGAACATGTTATGATCCTGAAAATCATTGATCTTTGCGATGAAATCATTGCCCATTTCTGAAAAATAGCTGCTGTATGAAGGATCAGAAGCATATTTGATAATGGCAAGTTCCTGATAGTTAGGTGAAAGATCCTGTTTTGCAATATCAGGGATCTTTTCAAGTATGTCGTGTGCCGCTGAAAGTGTTTCCTTGCTGAAACGGAGAATATGAGTAAGCGGCTTGTAAACAACGTCTACGATACCGAAAAGTATCGGAAACTGAATGAGTGCCGGCAGACATCCTGCCATCGGGTTTACGCCTTCCTCATTCTGGAGCTTCATCTGCTCCTCCTGAATTCGCTGCGGATTGTTTGAAAAGCTCTTTTTTATCTTTTCAAGCTTTGGGTTAAGCGCTCTCATCTTGGCTGCACTCTGCTGGCTCTTGATGTTGAGCGGGAGCAGTATGGCCTTGGTGAGTATCGCAAATATTATAAGTGACAGTCCGTAACTCTTGCAGAAGTTATAGATGCCGTACATTATCCAGCCTAAAGGATAACCTAAAATCTTCAAAGATTATCTCCTCCATCTTTGTCTCTTTTTTTGAATAAACTGAACTCCTCCGGAACATTGTCGATTCCGCCCTTACAGAACGGATTGCATCTGAGTATACGCCATGCAGAAAGTACTGTTCCTTTTATGATACCGAATCTTTCTATTGCAGTTACGGCGTAGGCAGAACATGTAGGAGTAAAACGACAGCAGGGTGGAAAAAGAGGAGATATGAATCTCCTGTAAAACCTGACAGGAAAAAGATACAGTCTAATCATGAACGATCTCATTGCTTTGTCTCCTCTGTCTGAGCCAGATGTTCGTTTATCTGTGCGGCAGCAAAATCTTTTATGTAGCTGTCGAGCACATCTTCCTTTACCTCTGCTGCAGACCTTCTGGCAACGAAAACTATATCGATGCCGACAGGAAACAGGAGTTCGTTATCACGATAAGCCTGTCTGATTATTCGTTTTGCACGGTTTCTCATAACAGCATTACCGACTTTTTTTCCGGCTGTTATGCCGAATCTGTTGCACGGAAGTCCGTTTGGTCTGAAGTAGATAACAACAGTCTTTGAGACTATTGACCTGCCGCGCCGGTACAGATCCAGAAAATCTTTATTTTTATTTAATACCTCAGTATAAACCATAAAAATGTTTACTTATTAATTAAATAGACCACAAAATAAAAACAATTGTGGCCTTCATGAACATAGTTAATAAATTTTTGCTGTCAGTGAACGGGAAACCGTCACTGACAAGCTGAAAACAAATTAGTGAGTGAGTCTAGCTCTGCCCTTTGAACGTCTTCTGGCGAGAACCTTGCGTCCGTTAGCTGTAGACATTCTCTTTCTGAAGCCGTGCTCCTTCTTTCTGTGGATCTTCTTTGGCTGATAAGTTCTTTTCATTACTATTACCTCCAGTGTCTTAAATTTATACAAGGCACCCGGTAAGTGTGCCCTACAGTTTTATTCGCGGTGTAAACTGCATCGAGGCAGCTTAAACATTCATGAAAAAATGAATTCTGAATAAATAACATAACCCTGCAATAATAAATTATATCCCAACATAAACTCTCATGTCAAGTGTTTTTCGGAAATAAAAAAAATAATGTATCAATCCCACAATTTCCAAGCTTAAAATCTATACTATATAACGTAACCTGCATAAATAAATTTCGTTAACGAAATGCGGTTAACGAAGAAAGTTAACGGAAGTGCCCTTTTCACGTCTTTTCAGTCGGGTTAACGGATCGCTTTACAGAGAAATAGTTAACTTGAAATATTCTTTCGGCTGTGCTATAATGATAATAATTGTAATTGTGTCCTTTTTAAGGTCACAACCAGCATATCCGGAGCGTCTGAGACAGTTAACAATACCGCCCGGAAAATATTTTACAGGAGGATGAAAACAATGCCGGAAGGCTATTCCTTTAACTCTTTTGATGAGCTTTTTGAGAAAGTCAAAAAACATTGTCTTGATTCAGGAGCAGTACAGGAAACAGCGTATAAACTCTGGATCGTTCCTCTCGAAGCAAGAGACTTCGACGGAAAACAGGTAACACTTTTCTTTGCAACAGATTTCCAGAAAAACACATTTGTATCAAACTACGAGGCTACATTTAAAAAAGCTTTTCTCGAGGTAACAGGCATCGAGCCTGACATCGTCATCACAACACAGGATCCGCAGAACACGGTAAAAAAGATCGACACAGACCAGTTCGACATCATGAGCAGACAGCTTGAGGAAAAACTCGAGGGTGCTGAATATGACTATACCTTTGATACTTTTATAGTAGGCAGTTCAAACCAGTTTGCCTACGCTGCATGTACTGCAGTTGCAAAGGGTAACAGCGACAACAACGGCAGGACATACAATCCTCTGTTCATCTACGGCCCGAGCGGACTCGGAAAAACACATCTTCTCACGGCTATTTCAAACGAAATGAAGAGTCGCAAGCCTGATATAAACATTATATATGTAACAGGTGAGACCTTCTCAAACGAACTTATCGAAGCTATCAAGATGAAAAAGGAAACCACCACTTTCCATGAAAAGTACCGCAAGGCAGACGTTCTTCTGGTCGATGACGTTCATTTCATTGCCGGCAAGGAAAGTACACAGGAAGAGTTCTTCCACACATTCAATGAACTTCACAAGGACGGCCGTCAGATAGTTCTCACATCAGACCGCCCTCCGAAGGATATTAAAACTCTTGAAGACAGAATCAAAACACGTTTTGAATGGGGTCTTATCGCTGACATCCAGACTCCGGACTTTGAAACAAGAATAGCTATCATCAAGCGCAAGGCAGAGCTTCTTGACATCAATCTTCCTGATGAAGTTTCAGAATTTATCGCAAACAGACTTAAAACAAATATCAGACAGCTCGAGGGAGCAGTAAAGAAACTCAAGGCTCTCAAGCATCTTGCCGGAAGCCCTCCGACAATTGCTATGGCACAGAGCGTTATAAGAGATATACTCAACGACGACCAGCCTATCCCGATCACAGTTGAAAAAATAATAGGCGAAGTAGCAAATGTTTACGGAGTAACTCCTGATGACATACGCTCACAGAAGCGTTCATCACAGATCTCAAATGCCCGCAAAGTCGCTATTTACGTGGTTCGTGAGATCACACAGATGTCTCTTGTTTCTATCGGAACTGAATTCGGCGGACGTGACCACTCAACTATAGTATATGCTATAAACAGTGTTGAACATAACCTGAAAACCGATGCGAGTCTCCGCGAAATGGTGGATGATATTATCAAAAACATCCGTGACAAAGGAAAATAAACAATAATTCCTCAGGTTTTCCACAAGTCTTTCAACACGATGTGGAAAAGTCGTTAATAATATTTAACTGTTTTTATCTGTGGTGTCACGGGACTTTGTAAGGTTAACTCCGCGTTAACTCAACCGGGTTTACACATGATCTTAACTGTGAATCCGGAGCCGTGTGTAAAGTTAACTGTTTAAAGATTTAACTTTCCAAAGAAATATCAACAAGTTTTCAGTTTCAACTCCACAGAATTCCGACAATTCAACACGCTGTCTGTCTTTCAAGATCAGTTAACATTCATTCAAAAATGCAGTGTTGAGATACAGAACACGGATACTCCGGTGGTTAACCGGTATTTAAACAAATTCACAGCCTCTACTGCTACGACTGTTAACTTTCTTTTAATTATTATTTTATTTTTAATGCATGAAGGTTAACGGCATTTCACCGGAAAGGTAATGTTTAAAATTATGAGATTCAAATGTAATAAGAATAAACTGCATGAAGCAATAACCAATGTTTCCAGAGCAGTTCCTGCAAAATCAAATATAGCTGCTCTTGAAGGTATCAAGCTCAGCCTTTCAGGTGAACAGCTTGAACTTATAGGATATGATCTCGCATTCGGAATAAGAACAGTTCTGAATGTAGAGTCTGAAGATTCCGGCGAGCTGGTAGTTAACGCCCGCCTTTTCAGTGAAACAATAAGAAGAATGTCTTCAGACGAACTTACGATCACTGTTGACGAAAAACTGAACGTTAACATCTCAGGTGGTTCAGCTGAGTACGACATTTCAGCAATGCCTGCGATCGAATACCCTGATTTTCCTTCAATAGGAGCTGAAAACAGTCTCAGCATCCCTCAGTACATTCTCAGAAACATGATCGAGCACACCAATCATGCAGTTGCTGTAACAGATACAAAGCCGATACTCACAGGTGAGCTTTTTGATCTTGAAGACAACATCTTCCGCATGGTCGCTATTGACGGTTTCAGAATGGCGATAAGAACTGAGCACACACCAATCAATGAAAAAATAAGTTTTGTTGTTCCTTCAAGAACACTTAATGAAATATCAAAGCTGCTCGTCAAGGGTGATGCTTCTGGCGAAGAAACATCAGGCGAACAGGATCCGGAAAGAATAAGCAAAACTGAACTCTGCCAGATATATGCCGGAGAAAAGAACATCACTTTTGAGATCTCCGGATATTACGTAGTTTCACGTCTCCTTTCAGGTGAGTTCCACAACTACAAGTCAAGTCTTCCTACAGAATTCAAAACTGAAGTCATCGTAAAGACCAGGGAATTTGCAGACAGTATCGAAAGATGCTCACTTCTCATCAATGAAAAGAACAAGTGCCCTGTACGATGCGTTTTTGAGGAAGGTTCAGTAAAGACAGACTGCAAAACCGTTATCGGCAAGGTAAATGACGTTGTTCCTGCTGAAGTTAACGGTGAGCCTGTTACAATCGGACTTAACAACAGATATCTTCTCGATGCTCTCAGAGCATGTGAATCAGATAAGATCAAGATACAGATGACTGCTCCTAACAGACCGGTCAAGATCGTTCCGGTCGCTGGTGACAGCTTCATGTATCTTCTCATGCCTATCCAGCTCAGAAATTAAAGAAGGGTAAGAAATGAAAAAAGTTGAAATAGCCATAACCACCGAGTTTATAAAGCTCGATTCTCTTCTTAAGTTTGCCGGCGCTGCTGAAACAGGCGGCGAAGCAAAGGAAGCCGTTCAGAACGGTGAAGTCCTTTACAACGGCGAAGTCTGCACAATGAGAGGAAAAAAAGTACGTCCGGGTGACAAAGTCACCTATGCAGGTGTCGAGATAACCGTCAAGTAGGACTTGTATGTATATAACAAGGATCACGGTTTCAGGATTCAAGAACCTTAAGGACATAGACCTGATTCCCGGCAGGGACTTCAACATAATCTACGGGCAGAATGCCCAGGGAAAGACCAATCTTCTTGAAGCGATATGGATCTCCACCGGCTGCAGAAGCTTCCGCGGCTCGAAGGAAAAGGATTATCTTGCTTTTGATGAAGATGAGTTTGATATAAAAATACAGTTCGAGGACGAACAGAGAACACAGGAAATATCTTACCGCATGGTAAGAAAAAATATGAAAAACAAGCTTATAACGCTCAACGGAGTAGTTCAGAAAAACAGCAGCAGGCTGTTTGAGAACTTCAAGTGCATCGCATTTCTTCCGGATGACATAGAGCTTATCAGGGGAACTCCCGAAAAACGAAGGAGTTTCGTTGATCTGTGCTATTCGCAGCTGAAACCGAAGTCCATGAGTTTTATAAGAAAATATGATCAGCTTACAGCACAGCGCAATGCTGTGATAAAAAATATAATCCTCGGAAGGGATACTGAGGAAAGTCTTGAAATCTGGGACAGACAGCTTGCTGCGGTCGGTTCCTACATCACTTTTATGCGTAACCAGTATGTTGAAAGGCTCAACAGGTACTGTAAGGAGCTTTACAGCAGGATAGCCGGTGAAGGCGAGGAGCTTTCAGTCTCATATCAGTCGAATATTTTTTCCTCTGATTTTGAATATCCTGCGGCACCTGACACATCGATGACAGAAGTGTATTACAGCAGACTGAGAAGCAGCGTAAGTGATGACATAAGGCTCGGTTACACCCATACCGGAGCCGGACGTGATGACATCGTCTTAAAAATAAACGGACTAAGTGTAAAGGACTACGGTTCACAGGGACAGCAGAAAAGTACTGCTCTTGTAATGCGTCTTGCACAGGCTCAGATCTACCGTGAGGAAAAGCGGGAGTCGCCTGTCATCCTTCTCGATGATGTGATGGGGGAACTTGATGAGAGAAGGCAGAAATTCGTATGCAGCATAATTGCTGACATGCAGGTATTCATAACCACCTGCAACCACAGGGCAGTTATCGCAGAATGCGACAGTGTTTTTGAAATGCATGAAGGCCGCATCGTAAATACGGGAAAAGAGAGTTAGCCTATGTATGTTCATCTTGGAAACGATGTTTCCGTTAATGAAAAAGGGATTATCGGTATATTTGATATAGAAAATACTTCGCTCGGAAATGATACACGAGAGTTTCTGAAGCGTTCGGAAAAGGAAGGCAACGTAGTGAACGTTTCCTATGAAATGCCGAAGAGCTTCATCGTATGCAGTGACAAAAAATTAGGAGAGACCGTATATATTTCGCAGATAGCGGCATCTTCACTGCACAGACGGGCGTTAAAGAGTATATAGCAGAAGGAGGATAATAAGTTGGCTGAAAATGAAAACATTGAAGTTGAGTCAATAGTAAGACCTGAATCAGAAGAATATACTGAAAATGAAATACAGGTTCTCGAAGGTCTGGAGGCTGTAAGAAAAAGACCGGGCATGTACATCGGCTCGACAGGTCCGAGAGGTCTGCATCACCTTGTTTACGAGATCGTTGACAACTCAATAGATGAGGCACTTGCCGGTTTCTGCAGCGAGATAAAAGTTGACATACTTCCTGACAATGTCATCAGAGTATCCGACAACGGACGAGGAATCCCTACAGGTATCCATCCGACTGAAGGAATTTCAGCAGCTACTGTAGTTTATACAGTGCTCCATGCCGGCGGTAAGTTCGGCGGCGGCGGATATTCCGTATCAGGCGGTCTTCACGGCGTTGGTGCGTCAGTTGTTAACGCACTTTCCGAATGGCTCGAACTCACTGTAAAGAACGGAAAGAATATTTTCTTCCAGCACTTTGACAGGGGCAATTACGAAAAGGAACTTGAGATCATCGGTGAGACAACTGAAACAGGTACTACAGTTGTGTTCAAGGCTGACAGTGAGATATTCACTGAAACAACCGAATACGACTACGAGATCCTTCTCAAGAGACTCCGTGAACAGTCGTTCCTCAATGCCGGCGTAAAGATCATCATCTCAGATCTCCGTGACGAAGAGAACGTAGTTTCTGAAGTTCTTCACTACGAAGGCGGTATCAGACAGTTCGTTGAACACATCCACAAGACCAAGGGTCTTGAAGTGCTTTCAGATGATGTTATCTACATTTCAGGAGCTGACGAAAATGTTACTGCTGAAATAGCACTTCAGTACAACGACAGCTATAACGCAGTTATCCTCTCATTTGCAAACAACATTCACACCATCGACGGCGGTACTCATGAAACAGGTTTCAAGAATGCCCTCGTTAAGGTAATAAACGACTACGGCAAGAAATTCGGTCTTCTTAAGGACGGCGACCGTCTTCTCGGTGATGACGTTCGTGAAGGTCTTACAGCAATCATCTCTGTAAGACTTAGGGAATGTGAATTCGAAGGCCAGACAAAGGGAAGACTCGGAAATCCTTTTGTCAAGCCGTTTATCGAGAAACTCGTAAACGAAAAGCTCATGGATTACCTTGAAGCTAATCCTGTAGTTGCAAGAACTATTTTCGACAAGAGCGTGGCTGCCCTCAATGCACGTGAGGCTGCCAAGAAGGCAAAGGAACTCGCAAGAAGAAAGACTGCTCTTAACGGCAGCTCACTTCCGGGCAAGCTTGCTGACTGCTCTGAACGTGACATAGAATTTACTGAAATATACATCGTCGAGGGAGACTCTGCCGGCGGTTCCGCAAAGGAAGGCCGTGACAGAAGATATCAGGCTATCCTTCCTCTGTGGGGCAAGATGCTCAACGTTGAAAAGGCAAGAATCGACAAGGTTTACGGAAACGAAAAGCTCATGCCTGTCGTAACTGCTCTCGGTACAAGCATCGGTGAGGACTTCGACATCACCAAGCTCCGTTACGGCAAAGTCATCATCATGGCCGATGCCGATGTCGACGGTTCACACATCAGAACTCTTCTTCTGACATTCTTCTTCCGTTTCATGCGTCCTCTCATTACAAACGGAAATGTTTATATAGCTCAGCCTCCGCTTTTCAAAATCTCAAAGGGCAAGAAGTTCAAGTATGCATTCTCCGATGCTGAACGTGACCGCTACATTGCCGAGTTCGAGGCAGACGGAAGCAGCACCAAGATAGACGTTCAGCGTTACAAAGGTCTTGGTGAGATGGACTCTGAACAGCTCTGGGAAACAACAATGAATCCTGAGACAAGAACAATGATAAGGATCGACATGGAAGACGCTGCAAGAGCGGACGAGATCTTTACCATCCTCATGGGCGACAAGGTTGCTCCGAGAAGAGAATTTATCGAAAAGAACGCAAAGTATGTTCAGAACCTCGACATCTGATGACTTTGCGAAAAGGAATATAAAATGAACGAGAAACCATTAGTTTCAAAGGACTACAGCATAAGTCTTGAAATGTTCGGAAATGCGTTTAAGGATTTTCAGAAGAAGTTTTCCTATCCGAAAAACATTCTTATGACCTGTGCATTTTCCCTGATCGGGCTTTCATACATCCCCTATCTGATAAAGAATCCGGGAAATTCGACCTGTATTCTGATCGTTATCGTGTGCATTTTCCTTACAGCAGGTATCTGGCTCAATACATCGATGATCAGAAAGAATCTCATGAATTCCATTGAAGGTATTCAGGGAGACAAATATTCGGTCGAGATTTTTGAAAACAGCATGAATATTTTCACTAAGGAATATTCCGGTGAAAAGGAAAGTGCTGAGGCACCGAAGGACGAAAAGCCTGCAAATGATGAGAAAAACGAAAGCACTGAAGATGAAGACTTCTTTGCTGAGCCTGAAACAGTCGCTCCGGCAGGAACGGTAAAGACAGTGATAGACTTCGGTCTTGACAATGTAAAGATACTCGAAAAACATGACTACTACATCATTTATCTGGTAAAAAGGATGTTTTACGTACTGCCGAAAAATATCTTTGACGAAGATGAAAAGAAGATAATTACTGAAAGCTTCAGAAAAGCTAAATTCATAGAGGAAAGGAAATGATAAAAGGTGGATTTTGAAATTGCCAACAGCAATGCAAAAATAATTCAGAGAAACATTGAAAAAGAAATGGAAAAATCGTTTCTTGACTATTCAATGTCTGTAATTGTATCTCGTGCGCTGCCTGATGTCAGAGACGGTCTGAAGCCTGTTCACAGAAGAATTCTGTACACCCTTCACGAAAACGGACTTACACCGGACAAGGCATACAGAAAGTGTGCCGATACTGTAGGTGCCGTGCTCGGCCGTTACCATCCTCATGGTGACTCTTCTGTTTATGACGCACTCGTAAGACTTGCACAGAAGTTCTCACTCCGTTACCCTCTCGTTGACGGTCACGGAAACTTCGGTAGTGTCGACGGTGACCCGCCGGCTGCTTACCGTTATACAGAAGCTAAAATGACAAAGATGGCTGTGGAAATGCTCACAGACATCAACAAGGAAACCATTCCTTATACATCAAACTACGATGACAGACTTAAGGAACCTGTTGTTCTTCCTTCAAGATTCCCTAACCTGCTCGTAAACGGATCAGTTGGTATCGCCGTTGGTATGGCTACCAACATTCCTCCTCACAACCTCGGTGAAGTTATCGACGGTATCGATCTTCTTATAGATAATCCTGAGTGTACTCTCGACGAGATCATGGAGTGCATCAAGGCTCCTGACTTCCCTACCGGCGGTATCATCATGGGACGTGCCGGAATGAGAGCTGCCTACGCTACAGGCCGCGGCAAGATCACCCTCAGAGCAAGAACTGACATTGAGGAGATCAAGGGCAGAAACTGCATCATAGTTACTGAGATTCCTTACATGGTAAACAAGGCAAGACTCATCGAAAACATTGCAAACCTTGTAAAGGACAAGCGTATCGAAGGTATTCACACTATACGTGATGAATCTGACCGTGACGGTATGAGAATCGTTATCGAGCTCAAGAAGGACGCTGTTCCGCAGATCGTACTCAACAAGCTCTTCTCATACACACAGCTTCAGGATACGATTGGTGTTATTCTTCTTGCTCTTGTAAACGGCGAACCGAAGATACTCACACTCAAGCAGCTGCTTGAAAAATATCTTGAATTCCAGGTAGAAGTAATCACAAAGAGAACTATCTTCGATCTCCGCAGGGCAAAGGAAAGAGCTCACATTCTCGAAGGTCTCGTTATTGCTGCTGACAACATCGACGAAGTTATCAAGATCTGCCGCAGCTCACGCAACATGCCTGAGATCAAGGAAAGACTCTGCGAAAGATTTGCTCTTACTGACATTCAGGCTGAAGCAATCGCAAGAATGCAGCTTTATCAGCTCTCCAACATGGAAAGACAGAAGATCATCGATGAACTGGCTGCTCTCAATCTTAAGATCGCTGAGTTCGAGGCAATTCTTGCTGATGAAAGCAAGGTAAAGGAGATCATCAGAGAGGAACTCGCTGAGATCAGAAAGAAGTTCAGTGACGAAAGACGTACTGCAATCGAAAACGTAAGCGGTGAGGTCGATATTGAAGACCTTATCCCTGAGGAAGACTGCGTACTTACATATACAAACATCGGTTACATCAAGCGTATGGCTCTTGATGCATACAAGACCCAGAAGCGCGGCGGCAAGGGCGTAATGGGTATGAAGCAGCGTGAAGAGGACGTTGTAAACGAGATGTTTATCGCATCAACACATGACAATGTTCTGTTCATCACCACAAAGGGTATCATGTACAAGCTCAAGTGCTATGAGATCCCTGAGGGTTCAAAGGCTTCAAGAGGTCTTAATGCAGTTAATCTCCTGCCTCTTGGTGATGACGAAAAGATAGCTGCAATGATCAAGACTTCAGACTTTGACGAGGGCAAGTTCCTTATTCTCGTTACAAAGAACGGTAAGATCAAGAGAACAAATCTTTCAGCATACAAGAATGTACGTAAGAACGGACTTATCGCTATCGGTCTTGATGAAGGCGATGAGATCGCAGGTGTTCGTATGACAGAAGGCAATGCTGATCTTCTTATCGCAACAAGAAACGGTATGGCTATCCGTATCGACGAAACTACTGTACGTCCGCTTTCAAGATCTGCTCACGGTGTAAAGGCTATCAGACTCCGTGAAGGCGACTATGTTGTTTCAATCGCAAGAGTGCGTGAAGGTGCTACAGTTCTTACTGTATCTGACAAGGGCCTCGGACGAAGAGCAGAACTCGACAGTTACCGTATCCAGAACAGAGGCGGTTACGGACTTCTCAACTACAAGGTATCGGAAGAAAAGGGTCATGTCTGCGGAATCAAGGTCGTTGACGAAACAGATGACATCATCCTTATCTCACTTGACGGCGTAGTTATCAGAATCAGAACAAGCGACGTAAGAATAATGAGCCGTTATGCAACAGGTGTAAAGGTAATGAGAGTTGACGGTGATGACCGCGTAGTTACATTCACCCGTGCTGAACACGACGACTCAGCTGAGATAGAAGCTGTTGAAAGCCTTTCAGACGAAGAACTTCTCGCAGAGGAACAGAAGGCTCTGGAAGAAGAAAAGAATGAAGTCATCGAGGATAACACAGAACCTGATGACGAGGAAACTGAAACAGAATCAGAAAACGAAGATGAATAATATAAAAAGCTGCGTGAAAATTTTTCGCGCAGCTTTTTTGTAAATATTTTATTTTATAAGGTCGATAACTACAATCTCCGGCGGATTGAAAAGACGGAATTTTCCGAGGCCGCTGGTAACTATCATGGTGGTGTTTTTTTCAGTATATTTACCGAGGCTGTACTTCGGGAAGAATTTTCGTTCCGGTGAAAGCACACCGCCGATGAAAGGCAGACGGACGCATCCGCCGTGGACATGTCCTGAAAGAACGAGGTCGCTGCCGTATTCAGCGTAGGAATCAAGAAAGTTCGGATTGTGTGCAAGCAGGATGTTTACCGCATCCGGATCAGTTTTTTCACCGAGAAGATTATGTATCTCCTCGTGGGAAAGACCTCTCAGGTTACGGTAGCTGCCGTTGTTTTTATAGCACTCCTGATATATGGTAAGGCCGGAAACTCTGATATCCACATTATTTTTCCATATAACTGCTGTGGCATTGTCGAGCATTATGCAGTTTTCCTTTATAAAAGCCATGAGTTCCTTATAGAGTTTCAGGTTTACATTTTCCATGTCGGTCTCATGGTTGCCAAGTGCATAGTAGACCGGAGCGGTTTTGTTAAGTTCCGTAATGAGCGGCTTAAGTGTATCAAAATTTTTCACCGAACGGCTAACCATGTCACCGGTGATAAAGAAAGCATCCGGCTTAAGATCCGTCGCTGCCTTTATAAGTTCACTGTTCCCCGGCCCGAAAACTTTCTTGTGCAGATCGGAAAGCTGGACTATTCTGAAGGAAACATTCTTTTTTATATTTATCGTGTAATGAGTAGTTTTCATTTTTCCCCCTGTGCTTTTGGTCTTTACAGTAAAAAGTATAACATATAAACGAGAGGAAAAGCAAGGAGGATTTTAAGGTTGCTTAAAACTCATAAAAATGATATACTTAAAAGGAACAGAACGTAAAAAACTTACCAGAAAGGAGCAAATAATATGCCTCGTGAATTAGGAACAGGAGTACAGAGTTTCAGCCAGCTCATAGAAGATAAGTGTTTTTTTATTGATAATGATGCACTTGATGAATATGGATATACAGATAAGGAAAAGGTAAAATACTGGTATGACGGATTTACCATTGGAACACAGAAAGATATTTATAATCCGTGGTCGATAATTAATTTTCTGGATGAAGGAAAATATGAACCGTACTGGGCAAATACAAGTTCAAATAAACTTGTAAGTGATTTGCTGCGCGAAGGCGATGCGGAACTGAAAAGTGATTTTGAGTATCTGCTCACAGGCGGAACAGTTACGAAACAGATAAATGAAGAACTTGTTTACAGTCAGCTTGACAAGACACGCGATTCAGTATGGAGTCTGCTTACTATGAGCGGTTACCTTAAAATAAACAGCATAAAAGGGAAAAATTATGAGCTTGAACTTGTAAATCATGAAACAAAGGAAATGTTTGAAGGAATGATTTCTAACTGGTTTGCTAAAGGCGACAGATACAGTAATTTCATAAAAGCCCTTCTTCAGAATGACCTTGATTATATGAACAAATTCATGAATGACCTGACGGTATCAATGTTTAGTTCATTCGATACCGGAAAGAAGCCGTCAGAGGAGGCAGAACCGGAGCGTTTCTATCATGGTTTTGTTCTCGGACTTTTGGTTGACCTTCGTGAAAGATATTCAGTAACATCCAACCGTGAAAGCGGATTCGGAAGATACGACGTACTTCTTGAACCGCTGGATAAGGAAAAAGATGATGCAATGATATTTGAATTCAAGGTCATAAACAAAAGAAAAGGTGAAAATGATCTTGAAGATACCGTTGCAGCTGCGCTAAAGCAGATAGAAGACAGGAAGTACGAGCAGGTACTGCTTGACAAGGGCATAAAAAAAGACAGAATCCGAAAGTACGGCTTTGCATTTGAAGGAAGCCGTGTACTTATAGGTGAATGAATGTTTGATAATGTATTTGTAACAACATCACAGTGAAAATGTACCGGTCATCCTCTGGATGACCGGTGCTGTTTTATAAGCTGCCTCCGGCAGACCACCATAAAATACTACCGGAAGTATAAACGTATTGAAACATATCCTGAAATTCTTTATAATATCCATATGGAAATAAAACACAGTGAAACCGGAAAATCTGTTTATCATATGCAGATTAAATTGTGAAAGATAAATAATTCTGCAACACTTAATTTGTGAATAATTACAAACTTAAATTTATTTTGTCAGAAACGTATTCGGATTTACACTATATTTATAGAAGCGAAAATATAAACGAGAGGAGTGAATGATTATTGGAAGATACAGAAATAATCGATTTATACTGGGAACGATCAGAAAGAGCAATATCTGAAACGGATCAAAAATACAGAGACAGATGTTTGTATGTAGCACGCTCAGTTCTTAATGATATTTCAGATGCAGAAGAATGTCTGAATGATACGTATCTGACAGTCTGGAACCGGATACCGACAGAAAGGCCGAAATACTTTTCTGCTTTTCTTTATAAAATTATCCGGAATCATTCACTTAACAGATTAAGATATATTAACGGCATGCAACGAAAACGAGACATAAGTTTTTCCATTGAAGAACTTGAAGAATGTGTTTCGGGCTCTGATGATGTTGAAGATAAATTTGATGAGTCAGAGCTTGTAAATGCCATAAATGATTTCCTCGAAAATCTCAGAACAGACAGACGTTATATATTCGTAAGAAGATACTGGTATCTTGACAGCATTGCAGATATTGCAGAAAACTGTTCGTTAAGCGAAGACAATGTGATGGCTGTACTTTCAAGAACAAGAAAAAAACTTAGGGAACATTTAAAGAGGAAGGTAGGTGAGTAATAATGAAGGCGGAGCGGCTGAGAGATGCTATCTGGAAGATCGATGATAAATTTATAAAAGAAGCAGAGACATATGTACCTAAGAAAAGAAGCGGAAATACGATATGGATAATAACATCGGCATCAGCTGCGGTAATTGCTTTATGTACCTGCGTTCATTTTCATAACGAGGCTGAACATGCGCGTCATCCGGAGATAGATAACAGCGTTGCAGTTGTTACGACTGCAGAGACAGCTCCTCAGACGGAAGAAGCTTTTTCGGAAACATCGGTTTATAACGGAAAGATCACGGAGACTATTGGACCAGTTAGTACAGATGACATGATTTATACAACTGAAACAGTTATGT